>NZ_FR898011.1:6929-19984 GCF_000437175.1 Ruminococcus sp. CAG:330
CATGGTGCGTATTAACGTGGTGATCGGTGTGGCAATGCTGTGCTATCTGCTGATTGAGAACCTGCTGAGCGTGGTGCTCATGGGCGTGTTCCACCTGATTGGTATTGATGTGAATTATACCTATTCCGACAACACTCTCTACGGCAACCAGACCGCCGTGCTCCTGATTCTCATGGCGGAGAGTCTGCTGAAATATCTGGTGCCGATTCTGATCTTCCACCACTTTTTCCGCATGCCGCGCAGTGTGAGCGCACAGCTTCGCCCTTATGTGCCGGCGGAGATGCTGTCATCGTTTTTCATCACCATTGCAGCGTTTTCCGTGTCCAACATCTGGCTGCTGTTCTCCTCGGTCAACATCATCAGCTACAGCGCACTGGGGAACGCTTACTATGCCGTGTCTTACATGAGTCCGGCTTACCAGATGATCTACATGCTGTATGAACTGCTGATCGTGACGGCGCTGACGGAGATCATGCTCCACGGCGAGGTGTTCCACGTATTGCGGCAGTTCGGGGACTGGTATGCTGTTGCTGTGACCTCGATGCTGGCGGTGTGCGCTGCCCATAGTCCGGTGACGGTGCTCATGGAATTTGTGGTTTCCGTCATTGCCGGCTGTGCCGTGCTGCGCAGCGGTTCGCTGCTTTCGGCGATTTTCAACCGCATTGCCTGCCGTGTGATCCTTTTGGTGCTGTTCCTCATGGAGATTCAGCCCAGCCACCGGATGTACATCTATCGCCCGTGGTTTTTGGTGGGGCTGCTAATGGTCGGCCTTGTGGGCATGGTGCTGTTCACCAATCCGGCACGGAAACGATGCGGACTGGTGACCCAGAAGCATTACCTCTCGCCACGCCAGCGCCTTGTTGTCCTCCAGCGCTCCGGCCCGCTGGCTATCACGTTCGGGCTGTGTCTGGTGCTCATGGTAATCGAGGTGGTGTTCTGATGCTGCCGGCAATTCAGACACCTTACGAGCCGGAGGTGCGGTACATGGAGCGTGCGCTGGAACTGGCGGAGCTGGCGGCAGCGGAGGGTGAAGTGCCGGTGGGTGCTGTGGTAGTGCATAAGCCCACCGGCGCAATTATCGGCGAGGGCTATAACCGCCGGGAAGCGGCAAAATCCCCCCTCTCCCATGCGGAGATTCTGGCGATCCGGCAGGCGAGCCGGACGCTGGGCGGGTGGCGTTTGCTGCAGAGCGCAATTTATGTGACGCTGGAACCATGCCCGATGTGTGCCGGCGCCATTCTTCATGCCCGGCTGGATCAGGTGATCTTCGGGACACGGGACCCCAAGGGCGGTGCCGTCTGCTCCGTGGAGCAGATGTTCGAGCTGCCCTATAACTGGAAACCGCAGGTGATGGAGGGCATGCTGCAGCCGGCTTGTGCGGCGGTGCTGCACTTGTGCGGCGGTGCTGCAAGACTTTTTCCGGCAGCTGCGGCAAAAAAAGAAAGCGGCGGACTCCGCTGCGGAAAAAAGGTGATAACATGTGGAAATTTCAGGATATCTCCCTCCCCATGGAGGAGCGTGTGCAGGACTTGCTGGCGCATCTGACGCTGGCGGAGAAGATCGGACTGCTCTCCACCCACCAGCTGCCCATTCCCCGTCTTGACATCGGGGAGTGGTACATCGGCACCGAGGTGGCACGGGGCTATGTCTCACGGGATCCGGAGGAACCCTCTACGGTGTTTCCGCAGCCCATCGGCATGGCGTCTACCTTTGACCCGTCGCTGATGTACCAGCTGGGAGAAATCGCCGGCGAGGAGGCACGTTTCTACCAGCGGAAAGACCCCAAGAGCCACCTCATGCTGTGGGGACCTACGGTAGATCCGGAGCGTGACCCGCGCTGGGGACGGACAGAAGAGGGCTACGGTGAAGACCCGTTTCTCATCGGCGAGATGACGGCAGCGTATACACAGGGCATGGCAGGGGAAGACCCCGTCTACCGCCGGACGATCCCCGCCCTGAAGCACTTCTGCGCCAACAACAACGAGAAAAACCGTGGCAGCTGCTCCGCCAACGTGACGCCCCGCACCCTTCACGAGTATTATTACCGTGCCTTTGAGGGCGCTGTTGTGCGTGGCGGTGCAGACTCCATGATGGCAGCGTACAATGAGCTGAGCGGTGTGCCGGCGTGTATGAATCCGGATTTGCAGCACGTGGTGAAAGACCAGTGGCATCTGGGATTCGTCGTCACAGACAGCGCCGATTTCACGCAGAACGTCCTGATGCACCACGCCTTTGCCACCCATGCCGAGGCGCTGGCTGCCTGCCTGAAAAACGGCTGCGATGTGATGACGGATGACGAAGACGCTGTGGCTGCTGCTGCGTGGGATGCGCTGGATCGGGGACTGATTACCGAACAGGACATCGACCGTGCAGTGGGCAGCTCCATGCTGGGACGGTTCCGGCTGGGCGAGTTTGACGGCGATGCGTGCCTTTATAATACAGAGCCGGCGGAAACCGACACCCCCATCCACCGTGCGGTGAATCAGTGCGCTGCCATGGAGCAGATGTGTCTGCTCCACAACACCGGCATTCTCCCCCTGCAATTGCAGAAGGGACAGAAAGTGGCAGTCATCGGCCCGCTTGGCGCAGAGAACTATCGGGACTGGTACACCGGCGTCGCCTCCTATGGGGTGAACATTCGGGACGGACTGCGGCAGCGTCTGGGCACAGAACAGGTGCTCTTCGATGACGGCTATGACGTGGTTGCCGTGCGGTCTGTGCTGACCGGCAAGTACTGCACTGTGGCGGAAGATGGAACGCTGTATGCCAGCGCAGCGGAGATCGGCGAGCGGGAGCGCTTCCGCTGCCACGACTGGGATTTCGGCAGCATGAACCTGTATGCCTGCTGCAACGACCGCTATGTGACGGAGGACGGCGCCTACCGTGCTACGAGTGCAACGCCTTATGCGTGGTTCATTCGGGAGTGGCTGAAGCCGGAGCCGTATGGGGACACCACGCTGTTTGGCAGCTGGCAGGATATTCCCATGGATGTGGCAGTGCAGCCGGACGGAACACTGCACGCCGTTCCCCATGCCCGGCCGGATGCCGCACGGCAGTTCCGGCTGGTTTCCGTGGAGGACGGCGCAGCACGGGCTGCGGCGCTGGCGAAGCAGGCGGATGCGGTGGTGCTCTGTGTGGGAAATCACCCCATGCAGGTGGCACGGGAGTGCTACGACCGTCCCGATCTGGAACTGCCGGCACATCAGAAAAAGCTGATCGAGGCAGTGCGTCAGGCGAATCCCAACACGGTTCTGGTGGTGGTGTCCAGCTATCCCTATGGGCTGGGCGAGGTGCAGAAACAGGTTCCGGCAATTTTGTATACCACTCACGCCGGCGCAGAGCTGGGCAACGCCGTGGCGGAAACGCTGCTGGGCGGGAACAATCCGGCTGCACGCTGCCCCATCACATGGTACCGCAGTGCGCAGGATCTGCCGGACATCATGGAATATGACATCATTCAGGCAAACCGCACCTACCTCTATGACGATGGGGAGGTGCTGTACCCCTTTGGACATGGGCTGTCCTATACCACATTTGCCTATTCCAATTTGACCGCTGAGAAAAAGGCGGGCGGTGTGCTGTTCCGGCTGACGGTGGAGAACACCGGCGAGCGGGACGGCGATGAGGTTGTGCAGCTGTATGCGCAGGCGCTGACCTCACGGGTGAAGCGTCCGCTGCGCCAGCTGTGTGCGTTCCAGCGAGTGCATGTGCCGGCAGGCGAGTGCTGTCCGGTGACGCTGTTTGTGCCGCAGCATGCGCTGGAGTTCTACGATGTCACACGGGAGAAAATGGTGATGGAGCAGGGACGCTATGCCTTTCGGGCAGGGGCATCCTCTGCGGACATCCGGCTGGAGCTGGAGCTGACGCTGGACGGCGAAACCATTCCGTCACGGGATCTGGGCGCACCGGTGCTGTGCAAGAACTACGACACCAAGTCCGGCATCGCTACAACGCTGCAATTCTCCAAGGGACAGAACGACTGGTACGGCTGCACCAATGACTTGGGCGGTGAGTTTGTCTTTGCACAGGCGGCGTTTGAGAATTACACCGCTGCGGAATTGTGGGCGGCAGCGCCCTGCGCCAAAGCAACGGTGCGGATTTTCGCCGGCGAGCAGGAGCTTGGCAGCGTGGAGATTCCGCCGTCCCGCAGTCCGGAGGATTTCCATCCGTATGCGGTCAGGCTGAAAGCGTATGCCGGCGTGGCAGATCTGCGCCTGAAGATCGAGGGACTTGCCAGCGTTTTTCGTGTGCAGTTCGGCGCATAACGCAAGGATTTGAAAGAAATAATAGAAGAGCCTGCCGGATCCTCTGCGGAATCTGGCAGGCTCTATTTGGGTTATCTGTTTTGTTTATGAGAGAGAAAGCCCGAAGCTGACCTGCAATGCGTGGTCTACCTTGGTCATGGAGGGCGTATCCAGTTCTCCCATCCGGTCTTTCAGACGGCGTTTGTCCAGCGTCCGGATTTGTTCCAGCAGGACAACGCTGTCTTTGGTCAGTCCGCAGGTGGCTGCCTGCACGTCGATGTGTGTGGGCAGCTTCGCCTTATCCCGGCGGCTGGTGATGGCAGCGGCGATGACGGTGGGGCTGTGCCGGTTTCCGATGTCGTTCTGCACAATAAGTACCGGTCGGATGCCGCCCTGTTCGGAACCTACCACAGGACTGAGATCTGCGTAATAAATTTCGCCACGCTTGACGAGCATGGGAATCCCTCCTTTTGTCTGTTTGGCCGATGTGTAAAATTGTTCTGTCAGTAGTATGCCCCTGTGCCGGGCGGTTATGCAAAGGCAGTACTGCATCAATTTCTTTTGTTTCATCATATTCGAAAAAAGGCGGGGAAGTTCCGCTTAGCGCCTGAGCAGCGCACGGAGGGTGAACGGCGCATCCTTCCGGAAGTAGGAGGGCAGGAGGAACTCCATATGGGGCAGATTCCGCATCACGCCGAACAGCAGCAGAAAAACCAGACTGCCCCAGAGCAGGAGCTTTTCCGCCCGGCTGTTTTTGGCGAGCCAGTGCGGATGCCACACCATGCGGATGACGGCAGCCCCCAGCCAAATGGGCGCAAGAACCGCAATGGCGAGATTTTCCCGTGCAGCTCCCGGAATGTCCAGATGCAGCAGCCGGATGCAGAAGTGGGATACCCCGCAGCCGGGGCAGGCGAAGCCCGTGATCTTCTGGAACAGGCAGGGGATGCGAAAAGGGGTCAGCTGGGTGATGAGAAAGTAGGCCATTCCCAGCATCAGTACCACGCCGGCGAACCGGCACTGTCTGGTATGGCGGCGGAGCCAGAGGGAGATGCGTCTGCGCATGGGTGTTCCTCCAAAAAGAAAGGGCTGCGCCGGTCAGCACAGCCCCAAGGGGTTCATGTATGGTTGTCGTGTTTCTTAGCCAGCCAGATTGTTCAGTTCGTTCTGCATCAGTGCCCAGGAAACGATGCTCAGTCCGACAATGCCCAGAACCAGATAGAGCACGCCGGAGTTGCTGGAGGCAATGCCGCGGGCCGTCTTGATCTGATCCAGACGTTCGCCCTGCTTATACAGCCAGTACCAGCTGTAAATGCCGCAGGTCACCAGACTCAGCAGAATGACGATACCGCCGGAGGTGGCATTGGGGTCGCCGGTCAGCTTGTTGACATCTTCAGTCAGGGTGTACAACCAGTACAGACCGTAGATACCGCAGGTCACGAACGAGAGAATGATGCACAGCGCAAGGTTTCTCTGGGGAATGCCGGCACCGCCGTAGTTGTTGGGCGGGATGGGGGCAGAGTTGAACGGCTGCTGCGGTGTGGGGTTCGGCTGAACGGGGGGGACAGCGTTTGCAGGCAGGGGCTTTCCGCAATTCGGGCAGAATCCTGCGCCGTCCGGGTTGTTGCTTCCGCAATTGGGACAAATCATGGTAATACTCCTCATATCATAAAAATTTGACTGCGATCCTGTGCAGCCATAAAAAGATATTTTCATTATAGCATAGATATTTCCTGGTGTCAACGTGTTTGTTCAAAAAAATTGAAAAAAATGAAACAAAAAGACGGGAAATGCGAAAAAGCAGCCAGTGCATCCTGACTGCTCTTATGCGGAACTGGTGCGGAGTGTCATCCCTCCAGCTGCCGTCCCAAAAACTGCGATGCCGCCTGAATCAGGCTTTTCTGGCTGTCGCTGATCTCCATGCCCTTTCCGTCGTCCAGAAAGGCAACGGCGCCGGTGACATCGCCGGCGGAAATAATGGGCATGCATGCCACTGCGCTGCGGTCTACGCCCTCTGCCGGAAGCAGATGCGGCTGGCCGGAATCGGCGAAGTACTGCCGGCGGCTCTCCATCAGTTCCTCCAGCTCCGGAGAAACACGGCGTGCGTTCCACTCCTTTTTGGCTGCGCCGGAGACCGACACCACGTGATCCCGGTCAAAGACGGCAACGGGGCATCCCGCCAGACGGTGCATGATTTCCGCCACCTGTGCGGCGCTCTCCCCCATTTCTCCGATGGGAGAGTATTTCTTGAAAATAACTTCGCCGTCCCCGCTGGTGTAGATCTCCAGCGGATCGCCCTCCCGGATGCGCATGGTGCGGCGAATCTCCTTGGGAATGACGACCCTTCCCAGATCGTCGATACGTCTTACAATTCCTGTCGCTTTCATTGGCGGACTCCTCCATGATTTATGCTGGGAAAGCGAAATGCTCTCCTGCGGTGATGCTATTGTCTGCCAAAACGGGAGAAATATACAGGCAGCATGGCGTAAGCTTTGTGCGGGTTGCCCATAGGAACATATTGCCCGTTTTCGGGCGAATTCGTCCCGTTATCTGTGAAAAGTGCAATGAAATTCATAAATATTGTTTATTGACACTGTATAATTTGTGTAGTATAATAAGAGTATTGCGGGATAAAATTTTCCTGCGCAGGAACGGCATTTCGCAGAGCGCCCTTTTCTCTGCGGAACGGTCGGAATGGAATTTTTTATGAGGTGATTGTATGAAGCGAAAAATCGGAGCATGGATCTCCGCCGCAGTGCTTTGTCTGACATCGGTGGGTGCAGCTGTGCCCGCTGTGTCGCAGACGGTTTCTGCTGCGGGAACCAATCAGGTGGAGTATCTCAACCGGGGAATCTCCGCCATCAACACAGGGTCGGGAATGCTGGTCAGCTGGCGGTTTCTCGCCAACGATTCGGACAGTGCCGTGTTCCAGCTGTACCGGAACAACATGCTGATCTATACCAGCAACGCCGGAGAATCCACCTGTTATCTGGATGCCGGCGGAAAGAGTACGGATGCCTACCGTGTAGATACCGTAGAAGGCGGCAAGGTGGTTTCCTCGGAGAACTGCGCCCTGATCTCCAACCAGAGCTATTTTCAGCTGAATCTGGATCCGCCCACAGGAAGCGGCTGTACCTATTCCCCCAATGACTGCTCGGTGGGCGATGTGGATGGTGACGGCACCTATGAGATCTTTATGAAGTGGGATCCCTCCAACTCCAAGGATAACTCCCAGAAGGGCAAGACCGGCAATGTCTTCATTGACTGCTACCGGCTGGACGGCACACGCCTGTGGCGCATTGACCTGGGCAAGAACATCCGTGCCGGCGCACACTACACCCAGTTCTTTGTGGCGGACTTTGACAGCGACGGCAAGGCGGAGATGACCTGCAAGACGGCGGATGGCACGGTGGACGGCAAGGGCACAGTCATCGGCGATGCCTCCAAGGACTACCGCAATTCCAGCGGGTATGTGCTCTCCGGACCGGAGTACTACACCCTGTTCGACGGCAGCACCGGCGCAGCGCTGGACACCGTCAACTATGAACCGGCACGCGGCACAGTTTCCAAGTGGGGCGACAGATACGGCAACCGTGTGGATCGGTTCTGGGGCACGGTGGCATATCTGGACGGCGTACACCCCAGCGTAGTCACCGGACGAGGCTATTACACCCGTATGACTGCCACCGCCTATGACGTAGTCAATAAGAAGCTGGTGAAGCGCTGGGCGTTTGACACCGGCAACGACAAGAATGCTGCTGGCTACGGCGACGGCAACCATAACAGCATGGCTGCCGATGTGGATGGCGACGGCAAGCAGGAGATCATCACAGGTTCGACCTGTCTGGACGACAACGGCAAGGTGCTGTGGTGTCTGAACAAGGGACACGGCGATGCGCTGCACCTGGGGGATCTTCTCCCCAGTCGGAGCGGGCTGGAGCTGTGGATCTGCCACGAGGATAAGCCCTACGGCGTTTCGCTGGTAGATGCCTCCAACGGCAAGATCCTCTTCCACAAGGACGGCACCGGAGACACGGGACGCTGCTGTGCGGACAATGTCTGGACCGGCAACGACGGCGCAGAATTCTGGGGACTGGGGAACGATGTCTTTGACGGCAGCGGCAACACCCTCAGCTGCCGCAGACCGGCAGTCAACTTTTTGTCCTACTGGGACGGCGATCTGGAACGTGAGATTCTGGACGGCTACACCGATTCCCCTGCCACCATCTCCAAGATGGGCGCAGACGGCAAGCTGACCACACTGCTCACCACCGATGGCTATTACACCTGCAACACCACCAAGGGCACGCCCTGCCTGTCCGCCGACATCTTCGGCGACTGGCGGGAGGAACTCATTGTCCGCGGGGCGGACAGCAAGTCCATCCGCATCTACTGCACCCCCTACGACACGGACTACCGCATCACGACACTGATGCACGACCCGCAGTATCGGGTACAGGTTTCGGCACAGCAGACTGCCTATAACCAGCCGCCACACGCCAGCTTCTACCTCGGCTCTGACCAGCCGCTGCCGGCACGTCCCAACGTCACTGTACTGGGACAGACCGCCGCACCGGTGGATCCGCCGACACCGCCCACGCCGGCAGAGCCGACAGCTGCGACGCTGCGGGAGGGCGCAGTCTACATGCTGAAGAACGTGAACAGCGGACTCTATCTGGAAGTTGCCAACGGTGCTGCTGAGAACGGCGCAAACCTCCAGCAGTGGGGTGCGGACAGCGCAGCAGCGCACAACACATGGCGTGTCAAGTCTGCCGGCGACGGATACTATTATCTGTACAGTCAGGTGGGCGACAAGATCACCTACCTCATGGATACCTCCGGCGGAAAGGCGGACAACGGCACCAATCTGGCGCTCTGGACGAAGAGCAGCCGGGAGTATGCGCAGCAGTACCTGTTCTCCCTGAACGAGGACGGCTCCTATACCATTTACACCGGTGCTTCCGATAAGAAATCCTGCGTGGAGGTAGAGAATGCCAGCAAGAGCAGCGGTGCTAACGTCCAGCAGTGGGAGAGCAACGGAAACGCCTGCCAGCACTGGATTCTGGAAGAGGTGACCAATCCGGGCAGCGTGATCGACACCAGCCAGATCTATCAGATCATCAACGTGAACAGCGGACTCTATCTGGAAGTTGCCAACGGCACCGCAGAGGCTGGCGCCAATGTCCAGCAGTGGGGTGCAACGGAACCCGCCAGCCATAACAGCTGGGTGCTGGAGGATGCCGGCGACGGCTACTATTATATCATATCCCGCCTGGGCGACGGGCAGACCTATTATCTGGATGTCACCGGCGCCAAGACAACGGACGGCACCAACATGGAGATCTGGACAGGACTGAAAAACGATGCCCAGAAGTTCAAGCTGGTACAGAATCCGGACGGCAGCTACCAGATTCTCACTAAAATCTCCGGGGATCACAGCGGTGTGGGCGTGTCCGGCGCTTCGAAGGACAACGGCGGAAACGTCATCGAGTGGCAGGTCAACACCAGCAGCGACCAGTCGTGGACGTTTGTCCCCGTGGGCAAGCGTGTGGTGGAAACAGAACCGATCGTGACCGATGCGCCGCAGGAAACGACCACCACAACCGTTCTTGCAACAGAATCGCCGGTGACAGAGCCTGTGACCGAGCCCATCACCGAACCCGTGACCGAGCCGGTGACGGAACCTGTGACTGAGCCGGTGACGGAACCCGTGACCGAGCCGGTAACAGAACCGGTCACCGAGCCTGTGACCGCACCGGAAACCACAGCCCAGACCACGGCTGCAACTACAAAGACTACCACCAAGGCAACCACAAAGACTACCACCAAGGTAACCACAAAGACTACCACCAAGGCAACTACAAAGACTACTACCAAGGCAACCACAAAGATTACCACCACGATTTCCATTGACAGCAGCGCATTCTACGGCGATGTCAATCTGGACGGCGATGTGGATCTGGCAGATGCTGTATTGCTGAATAAGGCAGTGGCAGGAACGGTTTCGCTGAACGAGCAGGCAGCACGCAACGCCGACTGCAACGGCGACGGCAAGCGGAGCGCCGATGACAGCATGGTATTGCTGAAGTTCCTGGTACATCTGGTTCAGGATCTCCCGAATATGGGCTAAGCCCCTGTTCTGCCTGCGAAACTCACATTCCAGCAAAAAATCCCCCGTACCATTCCGGTGCGGGGGATTTGCGGTTTTTCGATGGAAAAAGGCTGCGCTTATTCTGCGACAGAGTTGACGAACATATCATAGATGCAGCGGATTGCCTGTTCGAAGTCGGCTTCCTTGACAGCAACGATGACGTTCAGCTCGCTGGAACCCTGATCGATCATGCGGACATTGATTCTGGCGTGTGCCAGCGCTGCGAAAATGCGGGCAGCTACACCGCGTGTCCGGCACATACCACGGCCAACTACGGCGATGAGAGCGATGTTTTCTTCCACATCCATGCTGTCCGGCTGAACAGCCTTGATGATCTCTGTGCGGATCTGTTCCTCGATGCCCTTGAGGTGTTCGGTGTCCACGATAACGGTCATGGAGTCGATGCTGGAGGGCATGTGTTCCAGCGGAATCTGGTGGTCTGCCAGTACGCTCAGCACGTCACGGCAGAAACCGATCTGGCTGTTCATGAGATCCTTGTGGATGTTGATGGAGGTGAACTGTTTCTTGCCGGCAATACCGGTGATGGTGTAAGCGCTGACCTCCTCGTCGGAGCTGTCCGGTACGATCATCGTGCCCGGCTCTTCCGGCGCATTGGTGTTGCGGATGTTGATGGGGATGCCTGCGGCACGAACCGGGAAGATGGCTGCTTCATGGAGCACCGATGCGCCCATGTAGGACAGCTCACGCAGTTCGGTGTAGGTGATGGTGCGGATGACTGCCGGATTTTCCACAATGCGGGGGTCTGCCACTAAGAAACCGGAAACGTCCGTCCAGTTCTCGTACAGTGCAGCCTTGACTGCGCCGGCAACGATGGAGCCGGTGACATCGCTGCCGCCGCGGGAGAAGGTCTTGACATAGCCGTCTGCACCGCAGCCGTAGAAGCCGGGGATGACAGCATTTTCCAGGTCTGTCAAACGGGCACGCAGTGCCTCCTCGGTCTTCTGGTCGTCCAGGCTGCCGTTGGGCTGGAAGAAGATGACATCCGCAGCATCCACGAACGGAAAGCCCAGATAAGCGGCGATGACCTTGCCGTTGAGGTATTCGCCGCGGCTTGCAGCGTAGTCCTTGCCGGCACGCTTGCGGAAGTTCTCTGCGATGACTGCAAATTCGTCTGCCAGCGACAGCTGGATGCCCAGACCGGCGATAATGTCGTCATACCGTGCCTGAATTGCCTCCAGTTCCTTCTGAAATTCTACGCCGGCCTCTGCCAGTGCATAGCAGGCATACAGCATATCGGTGACCTTGGTGTCGCCGGAAAACCGCTTGCCCGGTGCGGAGGGAACGACATACCGCCGCTGGGGGTCTGCCTGAATGATTGCCGCCGCCTTCTGAATCTGCTTTGCGTCCGCCAGACTGCTTCCGCCGAATTTTACAACTTTGATTGCCATACTTGTATCCATGAGATCCCGGGGATCTCTCTCCTCATTGATGATATTTATGGTTGTTGCAGGAGTAACCATAGCCAAAACTCCGTCTTTTTCACGCCGATTGCGCATCATATACTAGTATACTCGTTTTTTCGGCAAAAATCAATGGGAGAAATGCTACAAATTTTCGCTGTTTTTTGATTGTGCTTTTGGTGAATACGCTTGTCCTTTTACGGCGGACATGAAAAAAGCCGCCGGATTTCCGAAAAATCCGGCGGCAGGATGTCATATGGGTGGGGTCACTCCCAGATGCGGTCGTAGCGGTCGCTGGCATCTGTCCAGGAGGGCAGGATGTGGGGACGCATGGCAAAAATCAGCAGCAGGAGCGTCAGCAGGCAGAGCACGCTGCCGCAGAGCGAGCGCAGGAGAAACGGGAGCACAAAGTCCGCCGTGGCACGGCCTGTGCGTGCCAGCAGCCGGATGCGCTGGGAGACCGGAACCAGAACGTCCAGCACGCCAATGGCTGCCGCCAGAACGCCTGCGGTTCGGAACAGGGGAACTGCCCAGCGGGGAAGCCGCAGCAGCAGGAGGAGCAGCAGCAGAAAGAAGAGCACCAGCTCCATACTGTGCACCAGATTGAGAGAGAAGCAGGCGATGAGCGCCAGCCCTCCGGCGGGGATCAGCACCAGCTCCGGCCGCCGGCGGATGACGAAAAAGCACGTTAGACTCAGCAGCAGGCTCGCCGCCAGCGTTGCCCAGTAGTCCCAGTACTGGGTATAGTGGGGCATGGAGATCAGGGTGTAGATGGTGTTGCAGCAGAGCAGCGCCGAGAGCACGCCGGCTGCATGGGGCAGGTGCGAACGTGGGGGTATGTAAAGCCGATAGACAGTCAAAATGAGATTCCTCCTCGTGGTTGGGTGTTCTGTTACCAATGATACCATAGAGTTCTGCCGGTGTCAAGTGGCAGCAAAAAGCCGCCGGATTCCGGCGGCTTTTTGTGCGCTTATCCCTGTACGGCAGACTGGAATTTCTTCTTGACTGCCTGGATCTTCGCCATCTCGGCGTTCTGGGCGGGATACCAGCCCTTGGCTGCCATCTGGTCATACAGGGTGTCCTGCATGCAGAGGGAATCGCTGAGGGCGTTGCTGAATGTCTGGTGGACGCTGTGCGTGGGGGATTCAATGGTGCCGTGCAGATAGAGATCGCAGACACCCTTTTCCAGCAGCAGAACGCCTTCCATCAGGTCTTTCTCTTCCATGTGTCATCTCTCCTTTT
>NZ_FR898011.1:20034-44552 GCF_000437175.1 Ruminococcus sp. CAG:330
TCTGCCATTTGCAGTACGCACTGCTTCAGCTTTTCGTCCTGAAGCTGCGCTGCAATGGTGCGGCACTGGGTCTGAAAATACTTCTCGTGTCCCAGTGCGTCCTCAATATACATGAGTTCCTTGCCGGTCATGGTTCCTCACCTCCGCTTGTAGTATGCGCCACTGCTGCAAAATTATACCCGTGAGCAGTTTTCGCCGGATTGCTCCCTGTGTCGTGCGAATCTGCCCATACAATTCGATTGCATTCCCAAAAGAAGTGTGGTATAATGAAAACAACAAAATAAAAAATTGCAAAACGGCAGGACAGGCTTTCTGTGTGCCGGAAAAGGAGAACAACATGCAGATTTTACATACCCTGCCCCGGCAGGACGGCTTTGCCATGCCGGCGGAGTTTCAGTGGCACGACGGCTGTCTGATGATCTGGCCGGAGCGTGGGGATTCCTGGCGAAACGGCGCATGGCCGGCACGGAAGGCATTCTGTGCGGTGGCAAGCGCCATTGCGCAGACGGAAAAGCTCACCATGCTGGTGAGCGCAGCGCAGTACGAAACTGCCCGTGCCATGCTGCCGCCGGCGGTGCGGCTGGCGGAGATGACCACGGATGACTCGTGGGCACGGGATGTCTGCCCCACCTTTGTCCGCAATGCGGCGGGAGAGCTTCGTGGCATTGACTGGGGCTTTAATGCGTGGGGCGGTCTGACGGACGGACTGTATTTTCCGTGGGATGCGGACAACCATGTGGCACGCAAGGTGTGCGACCTGCTGGACACGGACACCTACGATTCCCGTGACTTCATTCTGGAGGGCGGCAGCATTCACAGCGACGGCGAGGGGACAATCCTCACCACGGAGAGCTGCCTTTGCAGCGCCGGACGCAATCCCCGGATGACAAAGGCGGAGATCACGGAAAAGCTGTGCGGGATGCTGGGCGCAGAAAAGGTGTTGTGGCTGCCGCGCGGCATTTACGGCGATGAAACCAACGAGCATGTGGACAACATCTGTGCATTCACAGAACCGGGAAACGTGGTTCTGGCGTGGACCGATGACCCGTCAGACCCCCAGTATGCCCTGTCTGCCGCCTGCGAGAAATACCTTGCCGGACAGACCGACGCACGGGGCAGAGCCATCACCGTGCAGCACCTGCCCATTCCCCGGCATCCGGTATGCGTTACCGAGGAGGAGTGTCAGGGGCTGGATTTGTGGGACGGCGAGCCGACCCGCACGCCGGGGGAACGTCTGGCAGCGTCCTATGTGAACTTCTACCTTGCCAACGATGCGGTGCTGGTGCCGCAGTTCGCAGACCCCATGGACGCTGTTGCCTGTGAGATTCTGGCGGACTGCTTCCCCGAGAGGACGATCATTTCCATTGCTGCCCGTGAGATTCTGCTGGGCGGCGGCAATATCCACTGTATCACCCAGCAGATTCCCGCAAGAGAAAGGAGCGCTTTTCATGCGTAAAGTAACAGTTGCAGCGGTGCAGATGGCGTGCGCCGCAGACCCCGAACAGAACCGCCGGACTGCGGCGGAAATGGTGCGCCGTGCGGCGGCGGACGGTGCGCAGATCATCCTGCTGCCGGAGCTGTTCGAGAACCGCTATTTCTGTCAGGAACGCCGGTACGAGTCCTATGCGCTGGCGACCTCGCCGGCGGAGAATCCGGCAGTGCGTCAGATGCAGGCGCTGGCTGCGGAGCTGGGCGTTGTCATTCCGGTGAGCTTCTATGAGCGTGCCGGAACGGCGCTCTATAACTCCGTTGCCGTCATCGATGCCGATGGCAGCATCTGCGGCATCTACCGTAAGACGCACATTCCGGACGACCACTTCTATCAGGAGAAGTTCTACTTCACCCCCGGCGACACCGGCTTCCGTGTCTGGAACACACGCTATGCCAGAATCGGCGTGGGCATCTGCTGGGACCAGTGGTTTCCGGAGGCGGCACGCTGCATGGCGCTGATGGGCGCAGAACTGCTCTTCTACCCTACCGCCATTGGTTCAGAGCCGATTCTGGAGGTGGACAGTGCGCCCCACTGGCAGCGCTGCATGCAGGGACACTCGGCTGCCAACCTGATGCCGGTGATCGCTGCCAACCGCATTGGCGTGGAGGAGATTCTGCCGGATGCGGACAACCAGCAGCAGTCCTCTTCCCTGAACTTCTACGGCACCTCGTTCCTGACCGACGGCACCGGCGCTGTGCTGGAGCAGCTGGGACGGGACAAGCCGGGCATCGCCCTCGCCGCTTACGATCTGGACGAGCTGGAGGAACAGCGCATGAGCTGGGGCGTATTTCGGGACCGCCGTCCGGACTGCTACCGCCGTATCAGCGAGCCGGCACCGGTGGAACTCCCTGCGGCAGCGCTGCATCCGGCGGAGAAAAAGGCAGAGGCGTATCTTTTGTAATACATTGTAACCGGCGGGAACACTTGGTGCGTTTTCGGAAAAGCAAGAAAATCCGACGGAATTTGCCACAAAAACTGATTTTTCTGCAGGGTTGTTTTGTATAATATGATGAAAATCGGGACTTTTTTTCCGCATCACAGGGAAATTGATTGACACCAAGTCGAATTTTCGCTATAATAAATAGTGGATTCATGACAAATTGATTACAATCGAAAAGGTTTTTTTGTTCATTTGATACGAAACCCGTTTGGCAGTGCCGGCGGCAGCCGGTGCTGGATACGAAAGGACGTGAAACCAATGGCGCATAAACCCAAGAAGCTTTTGTGGACGGTTGCCGGCGGACTGCTGACAGCTGCGATACTGGGATCTCTGGCCGCTTCGGCAGCAGATGTCAATGACTTGGGAGCAATTTCTCTCAACCGTTTTGTCGTAACGGAAAGCGGCGAGCGTGTTCTGACGGACAGTGTCAGCTCGGATCAAGTGACACAGTCCGGCTGGTATGTTTCCACAGATGACAGCCTGTATTACTATTATGCGGACGGCAGCTATGCCACCGATGAAACCACGCTGGACGACGGCAACACCTACCTGTTCGGACCGGACGGCATGCTGAAGACCGGCTGGCAGACTGTGGGCAGCAAACGCTACTACTACAGCACTGAAGTCGGCGCACCGGAGTACGGCTGGGTGAATTATCTGGATCACCTCTATTACATCGATCAGGAGAACGGCAAGCTGACCGGTGTGCAGGAGATCAATGGCATCCCGTATACCTTTGATGATTACGGCTGTGTCCAGACCGGATGGATCACCTACGATGACGGCGGCACATACTACTATGATGCAGATGCCGTGCCGGCAATGGGCTGGACAACCTTAGACGAAAACACCTACTACTTCACCGCGGACGGCGCAGCAACCGGAATTGTGGACGTGGACGGCAGCAAGTATTCCTTTACGGCAGATGGCGTTTTGCAGACCGGCGGCTGGATCACCTCGCTGGACGGCGGAACGTGCTACGCATCGGAGAACGGTGCGCTGGCAGTGGGAATGACCGTACTGGACGGCAAAACCTACTATTTCAACGAAAACGGCGTGATGCAGACCGGTGTGGTTGCCACGGAGAACGGCACGTATTTCTTTAACGCAGACGGCGTGCAGGAAACCGGCTGGAAGACATTCCCGTCGGAGGGCACCAAGTGCTATTTTGCACCGGAGAACGGCGCTATGGCAGTGGGCGCACAGACCATTGACGGAAAGAACTACTACTTTGACGAAAACGGTGTGATGCAGACCGGATGGGTGACCATTGACGGAAAGACCGTTTATTTCACCGAGGACGGCTCCCGCTTCTCCGGCGGTCTGCTGGTCATCGACGGCACCACCTACTACTGCAACGCAGACGGTGTTCGCCAGAGCGGCTGGCAGATGATCGACGGCAGACGCTACTGCTTCGATGCTGACGGCACCATGATGACCGGCTGGATCTCCTTTGGAAACGGCCGTCTGTTCCTCACCAATGTGGGTGCAGCACAAGGCCTGCAGTCCGTGGACGGAAAGCTCTACTACTTCTCCGCAACGGATAACAGCATGCAGACCGGCTGGCTGAACATCAACGGCTCTTACTACTACTTCGACGAGAAGGACGGCGCAGCCAAGACCGGCTGGATGGACGTGGATGGCGGAAAGCGCTATCTGACCGAAAAGGGTTCTGCCAGCGGACTGTACCAGATTGACGGCAAGAGCTATTACTTCGACGCAAAGACCGGACTGATGCAGACCGGCTGGATCACCATTGACGGCGTTTCCCATCACTTTGATGAGACCACTGGCGTGATGACCGCAGAATCCGGCTACGCCAAGGTACAGCTGGATGTGCCGGACTATAAGCAGTTTGATTCCCGCTGGGCATACAAGACCATCAATTATTCCACCATCGGACAGGTTGGCTGTCTCGCAACGAGTCTGGCAATGAAGTACTCCTACAGCACCGGCACCAGCACCACACCGGATCTGATGCTGCCGAAGCTGTCTTTCAGCGGAGATGACCTGCTGTGGATCTCGGTTCCCAATCTGGGATACACCCTGCAGGATGTCAGCGGTACCATCTCCCAGTCCGTGATGAAAACCATTTATGAAAAACTGCTGGAGGGCAAGCCGGTTGTGGTTGGCGCAATGAAAGGCAACGGCAGCCAGCATTATGTGGTTGTGACCGGCTATGTCGGTTCTACCGGAACACAGTTCTCCGCCGCAAATTTTGTCATGAACGACCCGGGTTCCAACTATCGTACCAGATTGAATGAATATCTGGATCTGTTCCCGTACTTGTACAAATTGATCTACTAGAATTTTGCACGTGCTTTTTAAAACTTCTAAAAATCTTGAATTGACAGCACAACATATCTTCGTATTCTGACAGTGAAAATTTATCTCGCATTGTCATCCTCGCAGCCAAATCGCCTGCGGGGATTTTTGCGTCTGGAGAGAAAACCAGCCGCTGTATCCGGTTTGCGGATGCGGCGGCTGTTGCTGGTTTATGGGAGAGAACGGTAGAGCATTCGGGAAAATTATTCTGCCAGTGTCAGGAGGCTGTCATAAGCGGGGGAGAGGAGAACGAATCCTGTGACAGCGCAGAGAAGCGTGAGAAGCACGCAGCCCCCCAGAATCGCATAACTGCGGGGCTCTTTTCGCTCCAGTCCGCTGTAGGTTTGTCCAAACGTTACGAGCAGCCCGCCGCAGGTGAGAAAGAACTGTACGCATGCTGCCCAGCGATATTGGAAGTCGAACATGCACAGCATGAGGAACAGGCAGAGAATGCGGACGATGTAGCATAGCAGAGAACTGCTGTCAGCGTTGGGCAGCGCCTTTTTGTCGTTTGTCACAAAAATCAGCAGCGAAAAATGGACGATGCAGCAGAGAATGCCGACACACACCTGAACCGCAGTTCCGCCATGTGCCAGCCGTGGCAGGAGCATGTCGTAGGAAAGGCACAGAAGCAACAGTGCCATGGTGGAGGCTGGAGAATTGCGGGTGGTGGTGCATTGATAGAGGCTCTCCTCTTGCCGTAAGAGGGAAAAGCTGTAGAAAAACAGGAAAACCTGCGGAATCGCCGAGATGTTTGTTCCCAGATAGCCTAGATACCACGAGGATTGCAGGAACGCCAATGCCAGCATGAGAAAAATCAGAACGCCAAGCAAGCCGTATTCCAACGGAGCCCGTTTGATCGGTTCTTCCTGCAAGACCACACCGTCGTGGGGTTCGTTTTTGTCGTATTTGCACTCCTGCAATAGCGAGGAACTGCAAAGCTTTTGCAGAAACTCTTCCTCCGGCATTTTGAATTTGTATAGGTTGTTTGCCGGACGCAATCCCATTTCCAATGCTGCCTTTCGGCTCAGATCCACATCCTCCAGATAAACGGCGAAGCAGGTGCAGTTATAGTTCATGGCATGCTTCATGCCCATGTCGCAATGGGGCATGCGAAGGTAGCTCTTGGATAAAAACAAGATGAATATCCTGCTTGCGCTGATGCGCTCGGCGGTTTTGTCGTCCAGCTCTGCGCCGGAAATCGCCTTGTCGTACCAGACACGGTATCCGGCTTTGTCCACGGCATCGGCGATTCGAAAGACTTCCTCCCGATCGGCGTGGCAGTAGCTGAAAAAAAGAAACGGGTTATCTCCAATATAAGAGGACATGGTATCATCCTTTCCAAAAAACTGATGATGCGGTCATGGCAAAAAGTTTGAGGTCCGGCAAGAAAATCAGGAGTGCGCTGATTGCAATACAGAAAACGGAGAGCAGGGCAGCAGCTCCTACAAGCATGTGGGAGAGCCGCTGCTGTTTTCGTGCGTAGTAAGTAGGAAGAATGGAAAACCAGCCGGTGAGGAATGCTTGAAGGCACGCTGCCCAGCGGTATTCTGTGCGGAACATTTGCATCATCAGAAAGATGGATGCCATGCGGACGACGTGGCAGGTCAGAAAACAATAGTCTGCGTTTGGCAGGGATTTTTTGCGGAAAAAAGGATCCAGAAAGGGAGATATCAGCATCAAGTGAAATATGCAGACCAGAATGCTGACGCTGATCTGTACTGCCAGTGCGCCGTGCGCCAGCTGTGGTACCGTCATATCGTAGTTGATGCAGGTCAGAAACATCGCCAGCACAGCGGTGGGAGAGTTGCGGGCTGCGAGGTGTCGGAAGCATTTTTCCTCCCACCGAAGCACAAACCATCCGTAGCAAAACAGGAGCACCTGTAGGAGGAGCAGTGTGATGTGGAGCGGACCTGTTTGCCAGATGACCTGCATCACAGAAAAGATACCGGAGAGCCCCAGAAGCGTGCCCATGATGCCGTACCATGCCGGCTTTCGCTGCATGGGAATCTCCCGCAGGATGATTTCACTGTGCGGTTCGTCTGCGGCATACCGGCAGGTCTGGAACGCCGGAACGCTGTAGAGCTGCGGGAAAAACTGTTCTTCCGTCATGCGGTACTTGGGTATCTGATGGACGTTCTGTAAGGCACGCTGCATCTCCGGATTTTTCCGAAAATCCACGTGCTCCAGATGAACGGCGATGCAGGTACAGCCCTTTTCCATGGCGTATTTCAGTTCCATGTTGCAGTATTTGGAATCCAGATAGTTGTTGGATAAGAACAGAACAAAAACACTGCTGGCGCTGATGTGCTCTGCGATGACATCGTCAAAAGCGCTGCCGGCCTCCAGGGATTTATCGTACCAGATACGGTAGCCGTCTTTGTCCAGCGTGTCGGCAATCTGGGTGATCTGACTTTTGTTGATGTGACAATAGCTGAAAAAAATGAATGGGTGATCTCCGACGTAGGCGAGCATGGATATCCTCCTTTCTTAGAACTGCATGGACAACTTCGATTTGTGAATCTATTTCCGAACAGCATCTGCCTCGATCTGGCTGCGAATCATTGCTTCAGGGTCATATCCGTCCACGGGCGAATCATCTCTTCTCTCTAACCAATGCAGTCTGCCACTGGTTTTAAGCGTATAGACCTCATGCATAGAATCACTGATTTTTGCTAGTTGCGTTCGATTTATGATGATATAGTAATTGTACTTGTCCGCATTGACAAAGGCGGCAAACTCGCTGCTCTCTACAAAAGTCTCATCGTCTATGACGATGACAGAATCTGCAATGGGAAAATTGTCCTTGTCGTCCCAGTATTCTTTTAGGCTGCCGTACTGATTTTCATGGATTCTTCGATTTGCATGCTTTACAAACTTTGAAAACTCAGATTCGCTGATGCTGATGAAATCGAATCCGTTTGATACATTAATTTTCACAGACGGATTACCGAAGCTATTGATCAAAGAAACCATTTTCGTCTTACCGGTAGCACTGTCACCGGAAATGAAAGTGATCTTTTTTCGAATTTGGAACGCATACTCGAGCCTTTTGGATTGAATGCTGATATCAACACTCATGTCCGATCCGTCTCCTTTAAGGGCTCTCCAGGTTTCTCCATTCCCATAAACTTCGTTTACAAACGCATCCGCAAATTCTTTTTTGCTCTTGATTTCGCCATATCCGTGTACTATCGTTTTCACGGGCAATTGACCGGGAGTTGGGAATGGCAATATATGAGATGTGGTAATTGTGATATCTTTCCGCTTCGCAATTTCAAGCAGAAGTCCAATACAGTTATCGCCAAGCCTGTCCCCATTCACGATATTGTCCTCTTTCCAAAGGATGATCAATGCTTTGGAACCGCTTGATAAGCTTTCTGGTGATATCCCCAACAGGACATCGTTGTATAAGTTGATACCGGATACTACGGTTGCTTTATCTATGTCCTGAATGATTTTTCTTACGAATTCGTCATCAAACCACTCAGGCTCATAACTGGTATCAAAATACCCCCTGATATTTGAGATCCGATTGGGTAATCTTTGACATATCTCCTCATAATTGCTCTCAATAATGATATTAAGCATTCCGGTTTCCTCTTTGTATGCCTCTGCACTGCGATCCGATCTTACCGTCTTGTTGCCGAATCGTCAAATGTCCGGATGCGCAGATGGATGTTCAGCTTTTCGGCGAGCTGCTTGGCGGCTGCCATCTCTGCCGGCTCCAGTACGTCTACCACGCTCAGCATCACCTGCGGCACGTACTGCTTACATGCCACGGCGAACGCCTGCATTGCCGGAAAAGCCGCCTTGCCGAACTTGGGGCGTGTCACTTTCAGATAGCCCTCTTCTGTGCCGGCGTTGAGGCTGACAGAGATGATGTCCAATGCGCCCTGAAAGTCCGGTGCGGTGTTTCTGCCGTGAATCAGGTCGGACAGTCCGTTGGTGTTCAGACGGATGCACGGCACGCCGTGCTGTTTGAGATAGCGTGCCGTTTCCAGCAGCACATCCAGACGCTCGGTCGGCTCGCCAAAGCCGCAGAAAACCACTTCCCGATACTGGGAGAGATCACGCTGCTCCAGTGCGGCGAAGATCTCCTCCTGAGACGGCTCGTGCTCCAGCCACAGCGGGTCAGAGCCGTAGGCGCCATCGCAGAGCGTGCGGATGCAGAACGTGCAGGCACAGGGACAGCGGTTGGTGATGTTGAGGTAGAGATTGCCGCCTACCTCGTATGTGATGGTCATTGCTTTTTTCATAAGAGTCCACTCCTATTTGTGATATTTGGTACCGCCTAAAATCTGATAGCCGCGGTAGATTTGTTCCAGCAGCATGACACGTGCCAGCTGGTGGGGAAAGGTCATGGCGGACATGGACAGGCGCAGCTGTGCCCGCTGTTTCACTGCCGGTGCAAGCCCGTAGGAGCTGCCGATGAAAAAGGTGACGGCACCGCTGTCGCCGCTGCCGGCTGCCTCCGCCAGCTTTCTCGCCAGTGCCGGACTGTCGATCTGTTTTCCCTCGATGCACATGGCAATGCAGTAGCCGCGGGCACGTTTCAACAGCTCCGCTCCCTCTTTCTCCAGCGCCGCAGCGATCTCTTTCTCCGAGGGATTCTGCGGGAGGGAGACCGGCTCCAGCTCCGTGATCTGCAGCCGGCAGAATCGGGAGAGCCGCTTCTCGTATTCTTCGCACGCCTGGCGCAGATAGTTCTCCTTGCACTTGCCCAGTGCCAGAATTTGTATGGTCTGCATTAGAAGATCACCGCCTGTTTCAGTCCCTCCGGAGAGGAGACCTGTAGTAAAAAGTCCCGATTGCGAGCCATGCCCTCTTCCCGCAGATGTGTCAGGACGGTGCGCTCTGCCAGCGGCATGGTGTTGTTGTTCTGGCTCAGATGCCCCAGCACCAGCCGAGTGGTGCCGCTGCGGATCAGCTGTTCTGCCAGACCGGCGCTGTCGAAGTTGGAGAGGTGTCCCTCCTCTCCGGCGATGCGCTCCTGTAAGTACAATGGGTATGGACCATTCCGGAGCATTTCCGGATCATAGTTTGCCTCCAGTAGTACCAGATCCGTGCCGGAAACGGCGTCCCAGACCTCCTGCGTCACACAGCCCAGATCAGTGCACACGGCACAGCTCTGTCCGTCCGGCAGTGCAAAGCGATAGCCGCAGCTTCCGGCAGCATCGTGCATGGTGGAAAACGGGAGAACCTCCACGCCGGCAATGATGCCGGCTTTCTGCGGCGTGACTGCACGCAGCGGCACATCCGGCAGCGCCATAGCGCCGGACAGCTCCTGTAGGGTTTTCTCCGTGGCGTAGACCGGTACCGGATGGCTTTTCAGGAACACCCGCAGTCCGGCGATGTGGTCGCTGTGGGCGTGAGTGATGCAGATGGCCTGTACCGCCTCTGCGGGAATATCGTGCGCTGCCAGCGAACGTGTCAGTCGCCGGCAGGATACGCCGGCATCCACCAGAATGCCGCCGGACGGCCCGCCCACAAAGGAGGCGTTTCCCTTGCTGGAGCTGAACAGGGAATAGAATTTGGACAAGATGAAACCTTCTCTCACAACAAAAGCCGTCAACAGGGCTGACGGCTTTTTCTTATTTTTCAGTTATGCGGTTCAAAGCGCTTCTTTCAGCTGCTTTTCCTGCACACTCGGCTCGGAAACCTTGACGATATCTGCCCCGATCTCCCGCAGCTTGGCATCCAGATTGGAGTAGCCGCGCTCGATGTGGTAGATGTCCTCGATCTCGGTAACACCGTGTGCTGCCAGTCCGGCAATGATCAGGGCTGCGCCTGCACGCAGGTCGCACGCCTTGACCGGTGCGCCGGTGAGTTTGCCGGTGCCCTCGACCACAGCGACCTTGCCGTCCACGGAGATGTCTGCACCCATGCGGCGCAGCTCATCCACATAGCGGAAGCGCTGTTCCCAGACACCCTCTGTGATGATGCTGGTGCCCTCTGCCAGTGTCAGAAGCGTTGTGATCTGCGGCTGCATATCCGTGGGGAATCCCGGATGGGGCATAGTCTTGACGTTGGTGCGCACCAGCGGGCCGTCTACCCAGACACGGATGCTGTCATCGAACTCCTCGATGTTCACGCCGATCTTCCGCATTTTACTGGTGATCGGTTCCAGATGCTTGGGAATAACATTGGTGACCAGCACGTCGCCACGGGTCGCAGCGGCGGCGATCATAAAGGTGCCGGCCTCGATCTGGTCGGGGATGACGGAGTAAACAGCGCCGTGAAGCTGCTGCACGCCGCGAATCTTGATGACATCGGTGCCGGCACCCATGATGTCAGCGCCCATGGAGTTCAGGAAGTTTGCCAGATCTACAATGTGCGGTTCCTTGGCGGCGTTTTCGATCACCGTCAGCCCTCTGGCACGAACCGCAGCCAGCATGGCGTTCATGGTTGCGCCAACGGATACCACATCTAAGTAAATCTGACCGCCGGTCAGTGCGTCTGCCACCAGATCCACCATGCCGTGGTCGATGCTGCACTTGGCGCCCAGTGCGGAAAAAGCCTTCAGATGCTGGTCAATGGGGCGGTCGCCAAGCGGACATCCGCCCGGCATGGAAACACGTGCCTTGCCGTAACGCCCCAGCAGTGCGCCGAGGAAGTAGTACGAAGCACGCATTCTACGTGCGCTCTCATAGGGTACGCAGTAGTTTGTCAGTCCCGCCGCAGAGATGCGGACGGTGGTCTTGTTCAGATATTCAACCTGTGCGCCCATCTCCTGCATGATGCGCAGGCTGATGGAAACATCGCTGATATCCGGTACGTTCTCCAGAATACAGGGCTCATCGCAGAGCAGAACAGCCGGAATCAGGGCAACCGCTGCATTCTTTGCTCCGCTGACTTCTATTTCTCCAGACAGGCGATGCCCGCCGTGAATGACAAATTTATCCAATTTCGTCTCTCCTTTGTCTGCACATCGGCGAATGTGCGGGGGAATCGGTTGCGGGGCAGTCCATTCTCTGCCGCCGTCATTCCCTTTATGAATCTGCCTCGTCCGACTGTGCCGCCTCAGAATCCGAGGCATACCAGCGGATCGGACTGCCGTCATACGGTTCCACTGTCACGGTGGACATCCGTACCGCAGTATAAGGTTTATTGCTGGCATCAGTTTCTGTATCATTGGCAATTTGAATGGCAATGTCCAGACCCTCGATGACCTGACCGAACACCGTGTAGCTGCCGTCCAGCCAAGGCGTTCCGCCGATGGTGGTGTACAGTTCCCGCTGTTCCTTGGTGTAGGGGCCGTAGCCGTTCTTCTCGTAGGAGTCCAGCGTTTCCTCGTCAACAGGACCGCCGGTCACGATGTAGAATTGGCTGGCGTCTGCCGTGTAGCTGCCGCTATTGGCTGCCGTCTGCCGTGTAGCTGCCGCTGTTGGCATATGCCACAGCGCCGCGCACATGGCACAGCGCATCAGAGACGCCGCCGTCGAACTTCCCGCCCCAGATGGATTCGCCACCGGTGCCGTTGCCCTTGGGGTCGCCGCCCTGGATCATGAAATTCGGGATGACACGGTGAAATGTCAGTTCGTTGTAGTAGCCGGATTCTGCCAGACCGGTGAAGTTTTCACACGCCTTTGGCATCAGATCCGAGAACAGCTTGATTTTGATCTCGCCGTAGTTCTCCACCTGGATACATACGATATCCTCGCCGGACTCCGGCGCTGTAAAATTTTTCACGCTTGTCTCCTGCCTGCCGCAGCCGGAGAAAATTCCGGTCAGCATTGCAGCGCAGAGCACGCCAGCGATCTGTCTTTTCATCCTGTCACCTCAATGCAGGGACATCCCGGCGGATGTCCGGTTGATCCTAAGCATATTTTGTATGCTATCTTATTTATTATACACGATTTCCGCTGGTTTGTAAAGTGAAAAACAGGCATTTTTCGCCCTGTTTGGCAGATTTGTCTGGAAATGGCGTAAATTCTGATTTTTGGTTTGTATTGTTTTTACAACAAACAGTGTTCAATTTGCGGCCGTATCAGCAAAGTCCGAATAAGAACCGATCTGAATGGAGAGAATCTGAATGGAGTCCGCCGGCGGTGTGTTGCCGCCCTCGCTTTCGGCAGCCTTGGTTTTGGCGTGGACAATGGTATCAATGGTGTCAAAGCTTTCGTTGCCGAATGCCTGTGCAAAGATGGTCATCTGCTGGGAGTAGTTGGGAATGCCGCCCTTTTCCAGAAAAGCGTCGCTGATCTCCTTGGCATTCTGGGAGAGGGACTGCATCTCCTGCTTGGTGGAGTCATCGAACACGATGGAATTGCAGACCACAAAGCGTGTGCCGCAGTAGTTTTTGACATTGCCGGTGAGACGGTCCCAGAACGTGCCGTCCTGCGAAGTCCCCGGCGCACAGAATGCGCCACGGAGCGGCCAGAGGTTTGCGCTGGTCTCCCGCTCCACTTTTTCGTAGGTGTCGTCAGTTCCGGCGGTCAGTGTGCCGTCCTCGTTGGGCGTTCCCGCCTCAAAGTAAACCCCGTCCTCCACCTGAAAGATGTAGGTATTGTCATAGTAGCCGGATTCTGCCAGCTTGGTGAACTGCGCCACATAGTCGGGCGCTTCGTCCGGATACAGCTCTGCCACAATGTCGCCCGCTGTGGTGTGAACGCACATGGCCGGCGCATCCGGCTCCGGTTCGTCCAGCTGTACCAGCTGCATGTTGTCCGTGTCCACGTAGACCTGAAACTTCTGCCCGAAATAGGAGGAGCAGGAGAAAACGCCGAAGCAGAGGAGGAATAGAATCAGAATCACCAGAAATGCCCGTGTGATCCCCTTTTTGTGATCGGCAAGATGAAACCCCGTTCCCGTCCCCTTGATATGATTGTTGCGTGCCATAGGTTTCCTTTCTGTCAGTCGGCGTTTTTGGTGATCTCCGTGCCCTGTCTGGTCTCCCGAACGGTATAGCCCAGTGCAGCGATGGCATCCCGCAGGCGGTCAGCCTCGGCGAAGTCCTTTGCCTTTCTGGCAGCCTTGCGCTGTTCCGCCAGCTTCAGCACCTCTTCCGGAACGGCATCGGTCTTTTTCCGGTTGTACAGCAGCCCCATGACACCGGTCAGCTCGTCAAACAGCGCTGTGCCGGCCTCCAGCTGCTCTTTCGGCGTGGCAGCGTCTGCGCTCATGCGGTTCAGATCACGCACCAGCTCAAAGATGGCGGTCATGCCGTCTGCGGTGTTGAGGTCGTCGTCCATGGCAGTGATGAACTGCATCTTTCGCTTGGCAAAGAGTTCCTCTGCCTCCGAAGAAACTGCGCCGGCTTTTGCCGCAGCAATGGCACGGTCCAGCGTGTCACGGCAGGCGTACAGCCGTTCCAGCGATGCCTTGCAGGCGTCCAGCAGCTCCTTGCAGTAGTTGATAGGGCTGCGGTAGTGTGCCTGTACCATCATATAGCGGATGACTTCGTAGCCGTATTTCTCAGCCACTTCCCGTACCGTGAAGAAGTTGCCCAGGGATTTGGACATCTTCTTGTTGTCGATGTTGATGTAGCCGTTGTGCATCCAGTAGTGGGCGAAGGGCTTGCCGTTGGCAGCTTCGCTCTGTGCGATCTCGTTTTCGTGGTGGGGGAAGATCAGATCCTGGCCGCCGCAGTGGAGGTCAAAGGTCTCGCCCAGATAGTGGCAGGACATGGCGGAGCATTCGATGTGCCAGCCCGGTCTGCCCTTGCCCCAGGGAGAATCCCAGTAGGGTTCGCCCGGCTTGGCAGCCTTCCACACGGCGAAGTCCAGCGGCTCTTCCTTGCCATCATTGATGTCGATGCGTGCGCCTGCCTGCAATTCCTCGATGGGCTGGCCGGACAGCTTGCCGTACTCCGGGAAAGAGGAGGTGCGGAAATATACGTCGCCGTTGGCAGCGGCATAGGCGTGGCCGGAATCCACCAGCTTTTTCACAATGTCGATGATGAGATCCATGCACTTGGTGACTGTGGGGTGGACGTCGGCATCCATGACGTTCAGTCCGTGGGCATCGGTCTTGTATTCGGCGATGTAGCGTGTTGCGATCTCCGCAGCCGTCACGCCCTCTTCGTTTGCTTTCTTGATGATCTTGTCGTCCACGTCGGTGAAGTTCTGGACATAGGTCACCTCATAGCCACGGTATTTCAGATACCGGCGCAGCACGTCAAATGCACAGATGGGGCGTGCATTTCCGATGTGGATGTAGTTGTACACGGTGGGGCCGCAGGCATAGATGCGCATGTGGTTTGCCTCGATGGGAACTAGTTCCTCTTTTTTGCGGGACAATGTGTTATAGATCTGCATGGTAAAAACTCCTTTGAATGGATGATAATGTATCTGCGGCAGGAAAGCCGCCGCAGGGGGGATTACTTCTTTTGCGACGCTTTTAAAAACGCCTGAAACGCTGCCA
The DNA here is from genome assembly GCF_000437175.1 of Ruminococcus sp. CAG:330. Taxonomy (NCBI): domain Bacteria; kingdom Bacillati; phylum Bacillota; class Clostridia; order Eubacteriales; family Oscillospiraceae; genus Ruminococcus; species Ruminococcus sp. CAG:330. The sequence goes on from NZ_FR898011.1 coordinate 35,157, forward strand.
TATCCGGAAAGATCTGTTCCGCCAGCTGTTCCATTTCCGGTGTGGGCGGCAAAAGATCCGGAATCATAATGGGGTGCATGCCGGCACGGGAGGCGGCACGAATGCCGTTGTAGGAGTCCTCCACGGCGTAGGCACACGCCGGCGGCACATCCATGGCAGCGCACGCCGTCTGATAAATTTCCGGATGGGGCTTACTCTGCTGCACCATATCGCCGCCGATGATCTTGCGGAAAAAGTCCTGCAGGCCAAAGAGCGTGATCTGCTGCCGGACGGCGGCACGCCGTGTGGAAGAGGCGATGGCTGCGGGGATGTGCTGTTCTCTCAGAAACTGCAGCATCTCCCGCACCCCTGGCTTCAGTACCAGTTTTCCCGTCTCGACCTGCTGCCAGTACCGTGCGGACATCTCCTGTTTGTAGGTGTCATAGGGAAAATCCGCCCCGTATTTCTCCAGAAACTTCTGCCGGGCGGATGCGGCGTTGCTGCCCAGACAGCTGCGGCAGGCGGTTTGGATGTCCGGAATATGGTGTGCCTGCGCCGTCTGTTCCCAGCATTGCAGCACCAGCTTTTCCGAATCAAACAGAACACCGTCCATATCGAATACCACACACTGCATTGCTGTATCCTCCGATCAGTCTTTCGATTCCTGTTTTTCCGGTTTCTCCTGGCATTCCAGTTTGGACATCTCCGTCCGCAGGCAAGTCACTGCGGATTTCAGCATGGTGATGTCCTCCATGGTCAGATCCGGATAGTGCACCTGATCCAGATCCTGTTCAACTTTCTGACCGGCACGCCGTGCGATTCTTGCCGGAACGCCGACAGCGGTGCAGTTTTCCGGAATGTCGGAGAGCACCACGGCGTTGGCGGCAACCTTGACGTTGCTGCCGATGTTGATGGGGCCGAGCACCTTGGCACCTGCACCAACCATGACGTTGTCGCCCAGTGTGGGGTGGCGCTTGCCCTTGTCTTTGCCGGTGCCGCCCAGCGTCACGCCCTGATACAGCAGGCAGTTGTCGCCGATGATGGTGGTTTCGCCGATGACCACGCCCATGCCGTGGTCGATGAACAGCCCCTTTCCGATCTGTGCGCCAGGGTGGATCTCGATGCCTGTCTTGTGTCTGGCACGCTGGGAGATGATGCGTGCGATGGTGAACCATTTGTGCTGGTAGAACCAGTGGGCACGGCGGTAGCTGCGCACCGCTTTCAGACCGGAGTACGTCAGCAGAATCTCCAGACTGCTCCGTGCTGCCGGATCCTTTTCCTTTACGATTGCAATATCTTCCCGAAGCTGTCGAAACATTTGCATCACCAATCTTTCTATTGTTGAAATTCTCAGGTGTCATCTGACTCTGAGGCGATAAAAAAAGCCTCTGTGTGTAAGGGTATTGACGATACACACAGAGGCGGAAGATCCGCGGTCCCACTCTGATTTTTCACTCTTGCAGCGCACCGGACGAGGGCACGCCAAAACAGCAGCCCAGGGGCTGTGTTTCATGAAACACCGTAACGAGGTGCAGACGAATCGGGATACTGCGAAAAATTTTCGGTTCCCCGCGATCAACGGATGCCCTGCCGTATGGCAGCGCAAGGACAGAGGCACTTCGCTGGGGATGCCGGCATCGTTTCACCAACCCGATGCTCTCTGAACGGCAGTCCGCAGGTACTCTCTCTGCTGCGTTTTTCAGAATCATTCAATTTTCTCCGGTAAGCCGGATACTACTATTATACGCAATTTTTTGCAATTTGTCAATTCCCGCCCGCATTTTTTTACGAGTGCGCCAAAAACAGCGCCCACGGGAGTCCGCATGCGCTGTTTTGTTTGATTTTATGTGCCGGAATTTATGTCTCTGCCGTGCCATTCTGTATGCCGGTGTACAGCAGGTAGTAGCGTCCCTTTTCCGCCATGAGCTTTTCGTGGTTGCCACGCTCAATGATGCGCCCCTGATCCATGACCATGATGACATCAGAGTTCTGGATGGTGGAGAGGCGGTGGGCGATGACGAAAACGGTTCTGCCATGCATCAGGGCATCCATGCCCGCCTGCACGATGCGCTCGGTGCGGGTGTCAATGGAGGAGGTCGCCTCGTCCAGGATCATGACCGGCGGATCGGCAACGGCGGCTCTGGCAATGGAGAGCAGCTGACGCTGTCCCTGAGAGAGTCCGGAGCCGTCGCCGGAGAGCACCGTCTGGTAGCCGTCCGGCAGCAGCATGATGAAGTTATGGGCGTTGGCACGCTTTGCCGCAGCGATGCACTCCTCATCGGTGGCGTCCAGTCTGCCGTAGCGGATGTTGTCCATGACCGTGCCGGTGAACAGGTTGACATCCTGTAGAACGATACCCAGAGAACGGCGCAGGTCGGACTTTTTGATCTTGTTGATGTTGATGCCGTCGTAGCGGATCTTACCGTCCGCCAGATCGTAGAACCGGTTGATGAGGTTGGTGATGGTGGTCTTTCCGGCACCGGTTGCGCCGACCAGCGCCACCTTTTCGCCCGGCTTTGCGTAAAGGCTGACATCGTGCAGCACGATCTTCTCCGGCACATAGCCGAAGTCCACGTCATAGAACCGCACATCGCCCTCCATCTTGGTATAGGTGACCGTGCCGTCGCTGTGGGGGTGCTTCCACGCCCAGAGGTCGGTACGCCGGGGAACTTCCACCAGCTGACCGTCCTTTTCCTCGGCGTTGACCAGTGTCACATAACCCTCGTCTGTCTCCGGCGTTTCGTCCAGCAGCTGGAAGATTCGCTCGGCGCCGGCGAGTGCCATAACAATGGCGCTTGCCTGCTGGGAGATCTGGCTCACCGGCATGGTGAAGCTGCGGCTCAGCTGGAGGAACGAGGCGATTGCGCCAAGGGTCAGGCTGCTGAAGCCAGAGAATGCCATCCAGCCGCCCAGCATGGCGATGAGAACGTACTGGACATAGCCTAGATTGTTCATAATGGGCATGAGGATGTTGGCGAAGCTGTTTGCCCAGGTGGCGTTGTGGAACAGCTCTTCGTTGTGCTTGTCGAAGTCCTCCTTGGTCGGCTCTTCGTGGCAGAATACCTTGACGACCTTTTGACCGTGGATCATCTCCTCGATATAGCCGTTGAGTGCGCCGATGGACTGCTGCTGACGAATGAAGAAGTGGCCGCTTTTTCCGCCGACGAATTTGGTGATGAGCATCATCACGGCAACGGTTGCCAGCACAAACAGCGTCAGCCAGAAGCTGGTGTACAGCATAGCGCAGAACACTGCGACCACCGTGACAATGGAGGAGAAGATCTGAGGGATACTCTGCGCCAGCATCTGCCGCAGGGTGTCGGTGTCGTTGGTGTAAAGACTCATGATGTCGCCGCTGGCGTGGGTGTCGAAATAGCGGATGGGCAGCGTCTGCATGTGGGCGAACATCTCGTCCCGAATGGTTTTGAGGATGCCCTGCGCCACAACGACCATCAGGCGGTTATATAATAGTGTTCCCGCAATGCCGGCGGCATAGAAAATGCCCATCTTGACCAGTGCGGCTGCCAGACCGGAGAAGTCCCGGCTGCCGTTGAGGAGCATGGGGGTGATGTAGTCGTCGATGAGGGTTTGCAGGAACATGGAGCCGGCAACACCGGCAGCGGCGCTGATGATGATACAGAGAAAGACCAGCACCAGCTGGAGCCGGTAGCGGCTCAGATAGGAGAGCAGGCGGCGGAAGGTTTTTCCGGCGTTTTTGGATGTGCCATGGGGCGGTCTTGCAGGTTTCCGGCTCATTGCGGAACACTTCCTTTCTGTTGCGAGGTGTAGATTTCCTGATAGATGGCGTCGGTTCGGAGCAGCTCCTCGTGGGTGCCCATGCCGTGGATTTTTCCCTCGTCCAGTACCAGAATCAGATCGGCATCCATCAGAGAAGTGACACGCTGGGCGATGATGAACTTGGTGGTGTCCGGAATCTCGTCCCGCAGTGCCTGACGAATGCAGGCGTCGGTGTGGGTGTCCACGGCGCTGGTGGAGTCGTCCAGAATCAGGATCTTCGGCTTTTTCAACAGGGCACGTGCGATGCAGAGGCGCTGCTTCTGTCCGCCGGAGACGTTGGAACCGCCCTGTTCGATGTAGGTGTTATAGCCGTCGGGGAATGTCCGGATAAATTCATCCGCATGCGCCAGACGGCAGACACGTGCCATCTCCTCGTCTGTGGCATCGGGGTTGCCCCAGCGGAGGTTCTCCTTGATGGTGCCGGAGAACAGGACGTTTTTCTGGAGTACCATGGCGACCTCTTCCCGCAGCGCCTCCACGTCGTACTCCCGCACGTCAATGCCGCCGACCCGCACGCTGCCCTCTGTGGCATCGTAGAGGCGGGGAATCAGCTGTACCAGCGAGCTCTTGGCACTGCCGGTGCCGCCGAGGATGCCCACGGTCATGCCGGCGGGAATGTGCAGGTCAATGTCCGTCAGGCAGCACTTATCCTTGCGCTTGCTGTAGCTGAAGCTGACGTGGTCGAAGTCCACACTGCCGCTGGGAACGGCAGTCTTGGCGTTTGCCGGACTGGTGATGTCGCTCTCTTCGTCCAGGATCTCCACGATTCGTTTCGCAGAGGCACGGGACATGGTGATCATCACGAATACCATGGACAGCATCATCAGGCTGCCCAGAATCTGTGTGGCGTAGGTCATCAGACTCATCAGTTCGCCGGTGGTCAGCGTGCTGCTGACAATCATCCGTGCGCCGAACCAGCACACGAGAATCATGCAGGCGTACATGCAGAACTGCATCAGCGGCATGTTGAACGCCAGCCGTTTTTCTGCCTTGGAGAAGTCCTGATAGATGTTCTCCGAGATCTTGGAGAACTTCTCCTTCTCGTACTCCTCCCGCACGAAAGACTTTACCACACGGATGCCGTGGAGGTTCTCCTGCGTCACGTTGTTGAGCTTATCGTAGGTCTTGAACACCCGCTCAAAGATGGGGTGTACCCGTGTCATAATGAAGTACAGCCCAATGCCCAGCACCGGAATCGCTGCCAGATAGATCAGCGAGAGCCGCACGCTCATGCGGAACGCCATGACCATGGCGAAAATCAGCATGGAGGGGGCACGCAGGGCAATGCGCACCAGCATCTGATAGGCGTTCTGGACATTGGTAACGTCCGTGGTCAGACGGGTGACAATGCTGGCGGCGGAGAACTTGTCGATGTTGGAGAAAGAATAGGTCTGCACTCGATAGAACATGTCGTGCCGCAGATTCTTGGCGAAGCCGGCGGAGGCGTGGGCAGCAAAGTGTCCGGCGAGTGCGCCGAACAGCAGGGATGCGACACAGCAAACCAGCAGAATGCCGCCGATGTGCAGGATCGCATCCATACCGCCGTCTCCGTCAATGCCATCGTCGATGAGCTTTGCCATCAGGATGGGGATGACCACTTCCATGACGACCTCCAGCACCACGAACAGCGGCGACAGAAGCGATGAGAGCTTATATTCCCGGATAGATTGCATGAGTTTTCGAATCATTGCGATGATCCCTCCTCTTTTTTGGTGTGTTCCAGATTGTCGTACATTTTTCGGACAATGGCGAGGAACTGTGCCTGTTCCTCCGGTGTCAGACCGGCGCACAGCCGTTTTTCAAATTCCGCAATGTCCGCTTCGATCTGCTGGTGCAGATTCAGCGCCTTTTGCGTGAGAATGATTCGCTTCAGGCGTGCGTCCTGCGGCACACTCTCCCGTGTCACCAGTCCGTTTTTCTCCATGAGCTGCAGCGTTGCGGTTACAGCGGAACGGCTGATGGAAAATTTTTTCTCCAGATCCCGCTGAAAGACATCCCGCTCCCGATTCTCGTAGAGATAGCGGATCAGATAGCCGTGCATGCCGGTCATGCGGTCGGCATGCTGGTGTGCGGCAGAGTGCTGCAATTCCCGATGCATCAGCTTGGAAAGCCGGTGAATCTCAAATCCCAGATGATACATAGCATCTCTCCTCAAAGTTTTTGTGAATTGTTCATGCTTGAATTGTTCTGTATTGAACTGTTCTGCTTTGAACAATTATACCATATTCCCCGAAAATGTCAAGGGAACGGATGCGCTGAAATATCGGCATATGAAACACGGAATTTTTGGGCGTTGTGCGCATTCTGCAAAGGTAAGGGAGCACACTGGCAAAATCCACGCGGAAATCAATTTTCAAAAATATGCTGATTTAGATTGTGCAAAATTATGAAGTTTGACAAGTGATGGCTCCCCTGAAAGGGGAGCTGGCAGTGCGTAGCACTGACTGAGGGGTTCCCACTTATACTGAACACATTATAAAAAGACTTTACGAAAAAACCTCTCCACCGCCTAACGGCGGTCCCCCTCCCCTTTCAGGGGAGGCTATCATGAAAATTGATTTCCGTGCAAAATCCACAAAATTTCTTGACTTTCACGCTGCGGTATGATACAATGAAAATAATTGGGAAAATTCCCAAGATCGGAAAAAATGGTTTTTGAGAAAGGAAGGATTGTAAGACCATGAAAAAATGGATTGCAGCAATTTCTGCAGTGGTTTTGGCGTTCACCGGAAGCGCAGCGGCGGTTCCGGCGGTTACAGCTGCCGCAGAGGAATCAGCAACCTCTACCTATAATTATGGTGAGGCTCTGCAAAAGTCGATGTTTTTTTACGAGGTGCAGCAGAGCGGCGTGAAGCCGGACTGGAACGAGGTTTCGTGGCGTGCGGACTGCATGACCAACGACTATGTGCCCGGCGGCTGGTTTGATGCCGGCGACCACCTGAAATTCACCCTGACCAACGCCTATTCGGCAGCATTGCTGGGATGGGGTCTGCTGGAGTACGGCGACGGCGTGGAAAAGGCAGGCCAGCGCACCATGTACGAGAATAACCTCCAGTTTGCACTGGACTATCTGGTGGGCTGCGACCGTGGCAGCGACATCGTCTACATGATCGGCGACGGCTCGTTCGACCACGTATGGTGGGGCTCTGCCGAGGTCTATATGGCAAAGTACGAGCTGATGAAGGGCGAGACGGAGCGGCCGTATTACACCTGTGAGGACAGTGCCATTCAGGCAGACATGGCAGCCGCACTCTGCACCGGCTATCTGAACTTCAAGGACTCCAAGCCGGAAAAGGCTGCGGAATATCTGGAGCACGCCATCGACCTGTTCGACCGTGCCGACAAGCTTCGCTCCATCGGGGACGATGCCGCAGAGCAGCCGTATTACAAGATCACCACATTCTATGACGACCTGTTCTATGCGGCCAACTGGCTGTACATGGCAACCGGCGAGCAGAAGTATCTGGATCTCTGCAAGAACGACTATATCTCCAACCTTGGCAAGGAGGAGCAGTCCTCGGAACTGAAGTACACATGGGGCATGTGCTGGGACGATGTGATGCAGGGCGGTGTGCTGCTGTACGCCATCAACACCGGCGATTCCCAGTGGAAAGACCAGTTCACCAAGCATCTGGAATACTGGACGACCGGTTACGGCGGAAAGCAGATCACGTATACACCGGACGGTTTGCCGTGGCTGTTCCAGTGGGGTTCGCTTCGCCATGCGACAACCACCGCATTCCTCGCTTATGTGGCAGTGGATGAACTGTATCAGGACGACCTTGCCAAGACGACCAAGTACACACAGTTTGCCAACAGAGTCATGAACTACTGCTTCGGCGACAACTCCGACCACTTCAGCTATGTGATTGGTATGGGCGATGATTATCCGCAGGCATGGCATCACAGAACTTCCAGCGGCGCATGGAACGACAAGTGGAGCAACATCGGACAGACCGAGGGCGAGGATGCCAAGCCTCATGCACACATCCTGTACGGCGCACTGGTGGGCGGCCCCGACCAGAACGACGGCTATTCCGACAAGATCGGCGACTATCAGTATACCGAGGTTGCCATCGACTATAACGCAGGCTACACCGCAGCACTGTGCGCAATGGTAGAGAAGTACGGCGGAACTTCCGACCCCGACTTCCCGCCGACGGAAACCCCCAAGTGGGATGAGTTCTTTATGAAGGCATCCATCAACCAGTCGGCTTCCAGCTATACGGAAATCAAGGCATTCGCCATGAACCACACCGCATGGCCGGCAAGAACCATTAAGAACCTGTCCTATAACTACTACTTCGACATCAGCGAACTGGTAGACGCAGGCTATTCCATTGATGACGTTTCCGTCAAGATCGGCTATGACCAGCACAGCAGCGACAAGGGCAAGATCTCCATCTCCGATCCGATCCAGTACAGCGGCAACATCTACTATGTGAAGCTGTCCTTCGCAGACGGCAGCGTGGTTATGCCTACCGGTCAGTCAGAGCACCGCAGCGAGTGCCAGTTCCGTATCTCCATTCCGGACAACATTCAGGGTGTCTGGGATCCCACAAACGACTATTCCTATGCCGGTCTGACACAGGGCGGCGAGGATGCCATGGCGGTAACCGACCACATCACCATGTATGACGGCGATACCCTGATCTGGGGTGTAGAACCGGACGGCACCAAGCCGGATCCGGCAGTTACAACAACAACGACGACGACTACGGAACAGACCACCACAACGACAACAAGAGCTACAATGACGACCACTTCAAACGGAATTATCTATGAATCCGCGGGTGCACTTCTGCTGGATAACGAGCCGGAGAAGCTGACCTATCGTGTTGGAGAGGATCTGGATCTCACCGGACTGCAAATCTCCCTGAAGTACTATTACGGAAAAGACAGCTGCGATGTGATCTATGACAAGGTATCGCCCGCCGATTATCCGGATAAATTCACCATAGACACTTCGGAATTTGACAGTTCCAAGTCGGGCACATATACCATTCGTGTGAAAGCAAGCTCGGATTTGATCTTGAACTACCGGTTGTCCTTTGCCGAGGTTTCTTTCAAGGTGACCGTGGCAGACGGCGAAACTACCACAACTTCCACGACGGCTGCCACTACCACGACGACAGAAACCACCACCGCCACAACCGTTTCCGTCAATCCGGATGTGTTCTACGGCGATGTGAATCTGGACGGCGATGTGGATCTGGCGGATGCAGTTCTGCTGAATAAGGCGGTTGCCGGTTCTGTAACATTGAACCAGCAGGCAGGGATGAATGCGGACTGCAACGGCGACGGCAAGCGTACCGTGGACGACAGCATGGTGCTGCTGCGATTCCTGGTACATCTGGTAGACTCTCTGCCCTCTGCATAAGCAGATCACAGGACAGCATTGCCTTAGTATAACTGTGCCTTAGCGCAGAAAGAAAGCGGAGCGCCCCGAATCCATCGGGCAGCTCCGCTTTTGCTGCTTTGTATCTCTTTTTCCGCACGCTCACATGGGAGATGCGGAATGCTGACTTCTCATCGGGACAGGCTGTGCCGTGTGTCCGAAATCGTGACAAAGCGAATATTGTAAGAACTTGTCTTCACAAGAAATATATGTGGATTTTC
>NZ_FR898012.1:0-6777 GCF_000437175.1 Ruminococcus sp. CAG:330
AGAGCGTCGGCACAAACGCAGAGCACCCGACACTGTGCGCACGCTGCGCCGCAGTGATCGCACAGTCCTAAGCGATAGGAGGAGCAGCGAGTGCTGATTGCTTCTTTGCTGGGGATTCTTCTGCTCGCCGGCGCAGACCAGCTCATTAAATACTGGGCGGTGACGCAGCTCCAGCCGGTAGGCGAAAAGCCGTTTCTGCACTTCGGTGATTTTCAGATTCTGGGCTTTCGCTATCTGGAAAATGACGGCGCTGTGTTCAGCAGTTTTTCCGGCATGCGCTGGCTGCTGATCGTCTTTACCTCCCTGATGATGGTGGTGTGTCTGATCTATCTGATTCGGGAGTACCGGAAATCCAAGCTGCTGACAGCAAGCCTGACACTGATCATTGGCGGCGGCATCGGCAACCTGATCGACCGGATTTTTCGGGACGGTCTGGTGGTGGACTATCTGGATGTGAAGCTGTTTCACTTTGCCGTGTTCAACTTTGCGGATTGCTGCGTGGTCGTCGGTGTTGTGCTGCTGGCGTGGTATCTGCTGTTCGGCGAGCGCCGGCAGAAACCAGCGGAAAAACAGGAGTCGAAGAATGCCTGAACATGTAACTTTTACGGTACCGGAGGAGTTCGCCGGCGAACGTCTGGACAAGTGGCTTGCCGCACCGGAGCGTGATCTGCAAATGACACGTTCGGCAGTGCAATTGCGCATGGAACAGCAGGCGGTGCTGGTGAACGGAACGCCGGTTCCCAAAAACTACCGCCAGCGTGGCGGCGATGTCATCGAGATCACCCTGCCGGAACCGGAGCCGCTGACGCTGGAACCGGAGAACATTCCGCTGGATATCGTCTATGAGGACGCCGACCTGCTGGTGGTGAATAAACCCAAGGGCATGGTGGTGCACCCCGCACCCGGTCATGCCACCGGAACGCTGGTGCATGCGCTGCTGTATCACTGCGGTGACCAGCTCTCCGGCATCAACGGTGTCATTCGTCCCGGCATCGTTCACCGTATCGACCGCAACACCAGCGGGCTGCTGATGGTGGCGAAAACCGATGCGGCACACCATTCCCTGTCTGCACAGATTCAGGCGCACTCGTTCACACGGGAGTATCAGGCAGTGGCGATGGGACGCTTTCGGGAGCCGTCGGGCACTATTGATGCCCCCATCGGCAGACATCCGGTGGATCGAAAGAAAATGTGCGTGACCCAAAAGAATTCCAAGCGGGCGGTGACGCACTACGAAACGATTTTGGCGTACCAAAAGGCAACCCATCTGCGGCTGCGGCTGGAAACCGGACGCACCCATCAGATTCGGGTGCATCTGGCGTATCTGGGGCATCCGGTGCTGGGGGATGACGTCTACGGAAAGCCTTACCCGGGGCTGGAGGGACAGTGTCTGCATGCAGCGAAAATCGGATTTGTCCACCCTACAACGGGGCAGTATCTGGAATTCGAAAGCCCGCTTCCCGACTATTTCCGGCGGGTGCTGCGGCAGCTTCGCACCTGAGGAAAAAAGGAGTGCTGTTGTATGAAACGATTGGATACCACGTTGCTGATGACAGATCTGGACGGCACATTGCTGCCGTCCACAAAAGAGATTCTGCCGGAGGAGCTGGAGGCAATCCGGCAGTTTCGGCAGCAGGGCGGAAAGTTTGCCATTGCGACCGGACGCACCCTGCAGGCGGCGCAGCGCTATCTGGATCTGGTGCAGGCGGATGTTCCGGTGATCCTGTTCAACGGCGCCGGCATTTATGATCCGCTTTCCGGAACGATGCTGGACACGGAGTCCCTGCCGGCAGAGGCTGCATTTCAGATGACCCGGCAGGTGCTGGAGGCATTTCCGGAGGTTTCTGCAGAGATTCTGCGTGCGGACGGCACCTATGTGCCACGGATGACGGAGTACGAGCGGGAACATCTGGAGATCTGTCGGGTAGAGCCGGTTCTGCTGCCGCTGGAAGAGATTCCCCGCGGGGAATGGCTCAAGGTGCTGTTTGCCATTGCGCCGGAGCGCATGCCGGAATTGACGGCATTTATTCAGGGGCAGGGCTGGCAGGAACAGGCTGATTTTATGCAGTCCGAGGCACGCTTCTATGAGATGCTGCCAAAGGGCGTGACCAAGGGCAGTGCCCTCCAGAAATACCGGCGCTTGTGCCACATGGAGGAATTCCGGATCGTGGCGGCAGGCGATTTTGACAACGATTTGGAGATGCTCTGTGCCGCTGACATCGGGGCGTGTCCGTCCAACGCACAACCGTGTGTGAAAGAAGTTGCGAACATCCAGCTGACGCAGTCGTGTGAGACTCATGCGATTGCTGAGCTGATCGCACATATTATGACTGACCTGTAAACAGGTTGCATATCCAACAAATTGGAGGTTCCTAGAATGGATGAAATGACCAAAAAGCAACTGCAGGCGATTGCCTGCCGTGTGAGAATGGGTGTCATCGAGGGCACTTATCACGCAAAATCCGGCCATCCGGGCGGCTCTCTTTCCATCAGCGACACGCTGACTTATCTGTATTTTGCAAAAATGCACGTAGATCCGAAGAATCCGGAGATGCCGGATCGGGATCGTTTTGTCCTCTCCAAGGGACACTGCGCACCGGCACTGTATGCAACGCTGGCAGAGCGCGGTTTCTTTGACAAGGAGGAGCTGAAATCCCTGCGCCACATCGGTGCAATGCTGCAGGGACATCCGTGTATCCACATTCCCGGTGTGGACATGTCCAGCGGCTCTCTGGGACAGGGCATCTCCGCAGCGTGCGGTATGGCGCTGGCTGCCAAGATCGACAACGCACCCTATCGGGTCTACACCGTTCTGGGTGACGGCGAGATCGAAGAGGGTCAGGTCTGGGAGGCTGCAATGTTCGCAGCACAGTACCGGCTGGATTCTCTGGTTGCCATCGTGGACAACAACGGCCTGCAGATCGACGGCAAGCTGAGCGAAGTCTGCTCGCCGGAGCCGATTCCGGAGAAGTTTGAGGCATTCGGCTGGCACGTGATCCGCATGGATGCCCACGATTTCGATTCCATCGAGGCAGCAATGCAGGAGGCAGAAACCATCGTCGGCAAGCCGGTTGCCATCATTCAGAAGAGTGTCAAGGGCAAGGGCGTTTCCTTTATGGAAAATCAGGTCGGCTGGCACGGCAAGGCTCCCAACGATGCGGAATACGTACAGGCAATGGCTGAACTCACAGCACAGCTGAAGGAACTGGAGGGTTAAACAATGGCAGAGATGCAGAAGAAAGCAACAAGAGAGAGCTACGGCGAAGCACTTCGGGATCTCGCTGAGAAGTATCCGGAACTGGTGGTTCTGGACGCCGATCTGGCTGCCGCAACCAAGACCGGAATCTTTAAGAAGGCATATCCGGAGCGGTTCTTTGACTGCGGTATCGCCGAGGCAAATATGATGGGCGTTGCAGCCGGTCTGGCAGCCTCCGGAAAAATCCCGTTCGCCAGCACATTTGCCATGTTTGCCGCCGGAAGAGCTTACGAGATCGTCCGCAACTCCATTGGCTATCCCCACCTGAACGTCAAGATCGGTGCGACCCATGCGGGAATCTCTGTGGGCGAGGACGGTGCAACCCACCAGTGCAACGAGGATATCGCACTGATGCGCACCATTCCGGGCATGACCATTCTCAATCCGGCAGACGATGTGGAGGCAAAGGCAGCTGTAGAAGCAGCCATCCGGTACGAGGGTCCGGTTTACCTGCGCTTCGGCAGACTGGCAGCGCCGATCTTCAACGATCCGGCAACCTATCAGTTCACCATTGGCAAGGGAATTACCCTGCGGGAGGGCAGCGATCTGACACTGGTTGCCACCGGTTTGATGGTTTCCGAGTCCCTCAAGGCTGCGGAACTGCTGGAGGCCGAGGGCATTCACGCACGTGTGCTGAACATCCATACCATCAAGCCGCTGGATGAAGAGCTGATCTGTCAGGCAGCATCGGAAACCGGTCTGCTGGTAACTGTAGAAGAACACAGCATCATCGGCGGTCTGGGCGGCGCTGTGGCAGAAGCTGTGACATCCTGCTGTCCGGTACCGGTGGTTCGCATTGGTGTCAACGACGAATTCGGTTACTCCGGTCCGGCAGTAGAACTGCTGAAGAAGTTCGGTTTGTGCGCAGACAACATTGCCGCAGTGGCAAAGAAAGCATTTGCAGAGAAGAAGTAATCGTACCTTACAATCCATATCAATGTGAAAAGCAGGCGTTTCTCATCATCTTAAACGCCTGCTTTTTTTAAAATATGCGATAAAATGCGCGAAGGGAGAAGATGAGGATGGAAACAAAAACAAAAGGAAAAAAACTGCAAACTGTACAGCGGCTGTTTCTCTATTTCATGATGGCCGCAGTCATTGGGTGGTGCTATGAGGTCTTTCTGGAAGTGGTTGTGTATCACTGGGGATTCCATAACCGGGGCGTGCTGTTTGGCCCGTATTGTCCTGTTTACGGTGTAGGGATGCTGGCTTTTCTCATCTGTTTTGGAAAATTTGTACAGATGCCCATGCGCTGGAGCGTTCGCTGGATGCGTCCGATTTTAATTTTCCTGGGATGCGGCGCTGTGGCCACTGGAATCGAACTGATCGCCAGCTACCTGCTGGAATGGACAACCGGCAGCTGGCCGTGGCAGACTTATGCTGATTATGCGTGGAATTTCCAGGCCAGAATTGCACTTTCTCCGTCAATGCGGTTTGGAATCGGCGGTGTCCTGTTTTTGTATTTGCTGCGGCCGCTGTTTGCTAAAATCACAGGCTGGATGTCGGAAAAAGTGCTGGCATGGGTGAGCGGCATTGCAGCAGCAGTATTCGGAATCGATCTGGTTGCAACCATACTTTTTGCTGTTTTTTCGTGAAAGTTTTCGCCAAATTCGCATAAACTAGCTTTGAGGTGAAAATGCTATGGTTTGTACGCTGGAGGAACTGCGCAGCAAGGATGTGATCAACGTGGTGGACGGGGAGAATCTGGGGCGTGTGGACGATCTGAAGGTAGATGCGGAAACCGCAGCCGTCACTGCGCTCATTCTCTACGGCAGACCACGCCTGCTGGGGCTGCTTGGGCCGCGGGATAACTGCGTCATCGGATTCCGGCAGATTCGTCTGATCGGCAGGGATGTGATTCTGGTGGAGCTGGGAACTGCGGAAATGTATACAAAATGCACAAAAATTAAGCCGTGAGCATCCGAAAAATCTACACCGCAAAACTTGACCAAGTCCGTCGGTTTTGGTATAATAAAAAGGCAGTTCGCACGCCTGCCTTGGAATCTGCGGGTGCTTTTCCGAAATCTGGAGGAGTTGCAGGTTCGATAAGGGCGGCGGAGGAAGCAAAACCATTTTATTTAGGAGGACTACACAATGGGCGTAGTATCAATGAAGCAGCTCTTGGAAGCTGGCGTACACTTTGGTCATCAGACCAGAAGATGGAACCCGAAAATGGCTCCGTACATTTTCACCGAGCGGAACGGTATCTATATTATCGATCTGCAGAAGACCGTAAAGAAGCTGGACGAAGCTTACATGTTCGTTCGTGATCTGGCAGCACAGGGCGAGTCCGTTCTGTTTGTCGGCACAAAGAAGCAGGCTGGCGATTCCATCAAGGAAGAGGCTACCCGTGCCGGTGCGTACTATGTAAATGCACGTTGGCTGGGCGGTATGATGACCAACTTCACCACCATTCAGAGAAGAATCAAGCGTCTGGAACAGCTCCACGAGATGGAGACTGACGGCACATTCGATCTGCTGCCGAAGAAGGAAGTCGGCAAGCTGCAGCTGGAAATCGAAAAGCTGGAGAAGTTCCTGGGCGGTATCAAGGATATGAAGAAGCTGCCGGGCGCTCTGTTCATCGTTGACCCCCGCAAGGAGCGCATCGCTGTTGCTGAGGCAAAGAAGCTGAACATTCCGATCATTGCAATCGTAGACACCAACTGCGATCCGGATGAGATCGATTATGTAATTCCGGGTAACGATGACGCAATCCGTGCCGTAAAGCTGATCGCTGGCGTTATGGCTGATGCAATCATCGAGGGCCGTCAGGGCGCAGATGCAGAAGCAGCAGAAGCTGCTGAGGCAGACGCAGCAGCTGCAGAAGAGGCAGCTGAATAAGGTTCGCAGATTCTGCGGACACATTAAGACAGAAAATGTGACCGAATATGTAGTGCTTGTCATGGCATATTCGGTTTTTCTGAAAGAAAGAAAATTCTAGGGAGGAATCATCCAATGGCTAATTTTACAGCAAAAGATGTTAACGAACTGCGTAAGTCCACCGGTGTTGGCATGATGGACTGCAAAAAGGCTCTGACCGAAGCAGACGGCAACGTAGAGAAGGCAATTGAGCTGCTGCGTGAAAAAGGTCTGGCAACACAGGCGAAGAAGGCTGGCCGTGTTGCAGCAGAGGGTATGGTTGTTGCAAAGGTAAATGCAGACAATACCGTAGGCTGCGTTGTCGAGGTAAACTCCGAGACAGACTTCGTTGCAAATACTGACGAATTCAAGACATTTGTGAATCTGGTTGCAGATACCATCATTGAGAAGAATCCGGCTGACGTAGAGGCTCTGAAGGCTACTACCGTTTCCGGCGGCACAATGACTGTTGACGAAGCACTGCAGGAACTGTTCCTGAAGATTCGTGAGAACCTGCAGATCCGTCGTTTCGTTCGTTTGGAAGGCATTCTGGTACCGTATATCCACGGCGGCGGAAAGATCGGCGTTATGGTTCGTGCAGAGTCTCCGGCTGGCGCAACTCCGGAAGTTCTGACCGTTGCTAAGGACTGCGCACTGCAGGT
>NZ_FR898012.1:6825-12268 GCF_000437175.1 Ruminococcus sp. CAG:330
CTGAAGCGTGAAGATGTTCCGGCTTCTGTTCTGGACGAAGAGAAGAAGATCGTTCTGGCACAGATGGCAGAAGACCCGAAGATGGCAAGCAAGCCGGATCAGGTTAAGGAAAAGATCGCAGCTGGTAAGGTTGGCAAGTACTACGAAGAGAACTGCCTGCTGGAGCAGTCTTTCGTGAAGGAGCCGAAGGTTTCCGTTCAGGAGCATGTGGCAAGCGTTGCCAAGGCAGCTGGCACCTCTATCGCAATCGCTGAATTCGTTCGTTTCGAGCGCGGCGAGGGCATCGAGAAGAAGGCAGACAACTTTGCAGAAGAAATTGCAAGCATGATCAAGTAAATCTTTCTGCCGAAAATCAGAAACAAAAATGGGAGCATGGCGAGTGTCATGCTCTTTTTTTGATTTTTTCCCGGAAATGGCTTTACATTTCGTGAAAAATAGTGTAAAATAAAAGCAGGAGATTTGTGCGTCCGAAAGCAGCGCTGCATTCGGACGGAGAATCATCTGGAACGAGAACGTAGGAAAGGAATTGGAAGCATGGAACCAAAATACAAGCGTGTACTTCTGAAGTTGAGCGGTGAGGCTCTTGCCGGCCCGAAAAAGACCGGTTTGGATATGGATACGATTCGTCCGATCTGTGAGAGCATCAAGCATTGTGTGGATGCCGGTGTGCAAATCGGTATCGTCGTAGGAGGCGGAAACTTCTGGCGTGGACGCTCAAGTCAGAATATGGACAGAACACGTGCAGACCACATTGGAATGCTTGCAACCACAATGAATGCACTGGCAGTGGCTGATGTGCTGGAATCGCTGGGACTGGAGGTTCGTGTGCAGACTGCCATCAGCATGCAGCAGATCGCAGAGCCATACATCCGCAACCGTGCGATCTCTCACCTGAAAAAGGGAAGAGTCGTCATCTTTGGCTGTGGCACGGGAAGTCCGTTTTTCTCCACCGATACGGCGGCAACCCTGCGTGCCGTGGAGATCGAAGCAGACATCCTGCTGAAAGCAACCATGGTGGACGGCGTATATGACAAGGATCCCCATAAATTCGACGACGCTGTGCGCTATACCCGCCTGACATTCAGCGACGTGCTCAACAGCGCTCTTCAGGTCATGGACAGCACCGCTGCCTCCATGTGCCGGGATAATGAAATGCCCATGCTGGTATTCGATCTGAGCCGTCCGGAAAATATTTACGATGCAGTGATGGGCAAGGAAATCGGAACTGTCGTTGCCGAATAAGCCCTTTGAAAACCATTCAAAAGAGAGGAAAAAGAAATGAAAGCATTACTGAATGAAACTGAAGATAAGATGAAGAAGTCTGTTGCGCGTCTGGAGCACGAGTTCACCACCATTCGTGCAGGCCGTGCCAATCCGGCAGTTCTGGAGCCGGTTGTGGTAGATTACTATGGCGTGCCCACCCCCATCCAGCAGATGGCAGCTGTTTCCGTTTCGGAGGCTCGCATTCTGGTGATCCAGCCGTGGGACGCTTCGACCCTGAAGGCAATCGAAAAGGCAATTCTGGCTTCGGACATCGGCATTACGCCGACCAACGACGGCAAGGTGCTGCGCCTGGCATTTCCGCAGCCCACAGAGGACCGCAGAAAGGAACTCTGCAAGAGCATCAAGAAACTGGGAGAAGAGGCAAAAGTTGCTGTCCGCAACGTGCGTCGGGATTCCATCGAAAAGCTGAAGGCAAAGAAGAAGGCTTCGGAGCTGACCGAGGATGAGGTCAAGGATGGCGAGAAGAAGATCCAGAATCTGACCGATAAGTACTGCGCTTCCGTAGACCAGCTGGTTTCCGAGAAGGAAAAGGAAATCATGAGCATCTGACGAGATAGGAGCTGATCGAAATGGCGCTGCCATTTTTGAAAAAGTCCCCCCCGAAAACTACCGCTGCCGGACTGCCGGAGAATCTGCCGCAGCATATCGGCTTTATTATGGATGGCAATGGCCGCTGGGCAACCAAGCGTGGGATGCCCCGTAAGTTCGGCCATCGGGAGGGCGCAAAAAATTTCCACGATATCACACGGTACTGTCGCTCCATTGGCATCCGCAACATCTCTTTCTACGTGTTCTCCACCGAAAACTGGAAGCGACCGCAGGAAGAAGTGGATGCGATCATGAATCTGCTGTGGGAATATCTGAATGACTGTGACGAATACCTGGAACAGGAAGTCCGTATGATTTTCATTGGAGATAAAAGCCGCCTGCCGGAGCGAATCGCCAAGCGCATGGTGGAACTGGAACAGGATTCCGCCAAATATGACAAGATGAACCTGATCCTCGCCATCAATTATGGCGGACGGGATGAACTGAAGCATGCGGCGCAGCTGATCGCACAGGAAGTGAAGAACGGCAAGCTGGAGGTAGCGGACATCACCGAACAGACCATCGCAGACCATCTCTATACGGCTGGGCTGCCGGATGTGGATCTGCTGATTCGTCCCAGCGGTGAACTGCGGCTCTCCAACTTCCTGATCTGGCAGTGTGCCTATGCGGAGTACTATTTCACCAATGTCCTCTGGCCGGATTTCAATCGGGAGGAACTGAACAAAGCTCTTGTCGATTTTTCCACACGGGGAAGACGATTCGGAGGCGTTTAAACCATGAAAGTTCGTATTATTTCTGGCGTGGTGGGTGGTATTCTGGCAGTTCTGATTCTGCTGCTGCACAAGACTTTTGTATTCCCTCTTGCCATTGCAGCGCTGACCTGCATCGCCCTGTTTGAACTGTGCCGGGCAGGAAAATGCCTGCACTGCCGCATTTCCGTGGGTGCTGGTATGCTCTACGGCGCAGTGATGCCGTTTCTCTGTTACTACGGCAACGCTTCTGCCATGACGGGAATCGCATTTCTGTGCGTCATGGCGATGTTCCTGGAAATGGTGCTGCTGCACAAGCACGTGCGCTGTCAGGAGGTACTCTTTGTGGCAGTGGTGAGCCTTTTGGTGACGGCATCCTTTGACATGCTGATCTCGCTGCTCCACGGAAGCGCCTATGGCTTGGCGTGCGTGATTCTGGCGCTCTGTTCGGCATGGATCTCGGATACCGGCGCATACTTTTCCGGAACATTTCTGGGCAAGCACAAGCTCTGTCCGGAGATCAGCCCGAAAAAAACCGTGGAGGGATTTTTCGGCGGCATTATTGCCGATATTGCGGTAATGATCGTTTTCGCCCTGATCTGCCACTTGATTACCGGCGCACACGTCCACTATCTCTGGCTGGCATTCGCTGCCGTTCTCTGCGCTGTCATCAGCGTGCTGGGCGACCTGAGTGCCTCGGTGCTGAAGCGGCAGCAGGGACTGAAAGACTTTGGCAACATCATGCCCGGTCACGGTGGTGTGATGGATCGGTTTGACAGCGTGCTGTTCACCATTCCCGCATTCTATGCGCTGGAATGCCTGTACCCCATTTTTTATTGAGGATGAATCAGCCTGTCGCATGACAAAATATAAGGCAAGCTTTTTAGAAACACACGATGTAGAGGCAGATCAGAATGAGAAGCTTTTCTGCATCGTGTGTTGTACTGTACGCTGGAAGGAAGGCAGTACGTCTGCCAAGCGGAAAGGAATTTTGACATATGGAGAAGAAACAGATTTCCATTCTCGGCTCCACAGGTTCCATTGGAACACAGACGCTGGAAGTGGCACAGGCACACGGCATGGGCGTCTATGCCCTTGCTGCCCATCATAACATCAGGCTGCTGGAACAGCAGGTGCGGCAGTTCCGCCCAAAAAAGGTCTGCATCTACGAGGAGGGGCAGTACGCTAAGCTACAGGAACAGCTGGCAGATCTTCCGGTGCAGGTGCTCTGCGGAATGGAGGGGCTGTGCGAGATCGCCGGCGACACCCATGCGGATATTCTGGTGAATGCCGTAGTTGGTATGGTGGGACTCCTTCCCACGCTGACGGCGATTTCCGCCGGATTGGATATTGCGCTGGCAAATAAGGAAACACTGGTTGCCGGCGGTTCGCTAGTCATGGAACAGGCGGCGAAAAAAGGCGTTGCTATTTACCCCGTGGACAGCGAGCACTCCGCAATTTTTCAGTGCCTGCAGGGCAATCGGCGGGAACAGCTGCATAAGATTATTCTGACAGCCTCCGGCGGGCCGTTCTTTGGCAGGACACGGGAGGAGCTGGCGAACGTCACCGTTGCCGACGCTCTGAACCACCCCAACTGGAGCATGGGCAATAAGATCACCATTGACTCTGCCACCCTGATGAACAAGGGGCTGGAGTTTATCGAGGCGAAGTGGCTCTTCGACCTGACACCGGATCAGATCGAGATCGTGGTGCACCGTCAGAGCGTGGTGCACTCTGCCGTAGAGTATCAGGACTGCTCTGTCATCGCCCAGCTTGGCGTACCGGATATGAAGATTCCCATTCAGTACGCCCTGCTGTATCCGGAGCGGATGCCCTGTCCCACCAAACGACTGTCCCTGACGGATTATAGCACGCTCACCTTTGAGAAGCCGGATCCGGAGACATTCACCTGTCTGAAGACAGCCATCGCCGCAATTACCGCCGGGGGAACGGCGCCGTGTATTGTCAACGGTGCCAACGAAGTGGCAGTTGCAGCATTTCTGGCGGGGAAGATCGGATTTCTGGACATCGGCGCACTTTCGCAGCGTGCCATGGAGTCCATCGAGAAAACGGAGATCACTTGTTACGAGGATGTGATTGCAGCCGACACCAAGGCACGGGAGTTTGTCCGCAGTGCCATTTCGAAATAAGAAAGGACACCAGCCATGCAGCATATTGTAACGCTTTTGATTGCGATTCTCATTTTCGGGTTGATTATTGGGATTCATGAGTTCGGACATTTTATCGTGGCGAAGCTGAACCATATTCAGGTCAACGAGTTCGCCATCGGTATGGGACCGAAGCTCCTGCACTTTCGGAAAGGGGAGACAACGTATTCCCTTCGTTTGTTCCCCATCGGCGGATTCTGCTCCATGGAGGGGGAGGATCAGTCCAGCGAAAATCCCAACGCATTCGAAAAAAAGGCAGTCTGGCGCAGAATGCTGGTGGTACTTGCCGGAGCGTTTATGAATCTGGTGCTGGGCTTTGTGCTGATCACGGTTCTGCTGTGCACCTCCACGAAAATTCCGTCCACAGTGATTGCGAGGTTTGCGGAAACGACAAACTCCGCCGGCGAAACAGTCACCGCTTCCGAGAGCGAGCGCTCCGGCTTGCGGGTGGGCGACAAGATCATCGCCATTGACGGCAGCCACATTCTTTCCGCCACCGATCTGATCTATAAGTTACAGACCACGGAGACCGATTCCTACGATGTGACGGTAAAACGTGACGGGGCACGTGTGGTCGTCGAGAACGTGAAATTCCACAACGACAACACAGACGGACTGCTGGACTTTGCCGTGGAGGGCAAGTCCAAAAATCCTGTGAACGTCGTCACCTACGCTGCCAAGGATACGGCAGGC
>NZ_FR898012.1:12275-34080 GCF_000437175.1 Ruminococcus sp. CAG:330
GGATACGGCAGCCACAGCGAAACTGATCTGGATGTCGCTGGTGGAGCTGGTCAGCGGAAAATATAGCCTGCAAGACCTTTCCGGTCCGGTGGGTACAGTGAGCGTCATCGAACAGGCGGCATCCAGCGGCGAGAATCTGCTGGAACGGGTGCAGTCGGTAATGAACCTGACCATTTTCATTACGGTAAACGTGGGTGTGTTCAATCTGCTGCCCATCCCCGGACTGGACGGCAGCCGGTTTGTCTTTTTGCTGATCGAGGCGATTCGCCGGAAGCCCGTGCCCAAAAACCGTGAGGCAATGGTGCATCTGATTGGTATGGCAGCGCTGTTCCTGCTGATGATTCTGGTAACGGTGCAGGATATCACACGCTTTTTCCGATGAGGAGGAGAAGAACCATGAGAAATGTAAAACCGGTTTCCGTCGGCAGCTGCACGCTGGACGGGAAACATATCTATATCCAGTCTATGCTGAACACACGCTCTGACGATATCGCCGGAAGCGTGGCGCAGGCAGTGGCACTGGAACAGGCGGGGTGCGAGATCGTGCGTGCGGCAATTCCGGACAAATCCGCCATTGCGCTGATTCCCGCCATCAAGGAGAAGATCTCCATTCCGCTGGTGGCAGACATCCACTTCGACTATCGGCTGGCGCTATCGGCTGGCGCTGGAAGCAGCTGCTGCCGGAATTGATAAGATTCGCATCAATCCCGGAAACATCGGGAGCATGGAGCGGGTGCGTGCTGTGGTAAAGGCATGTCAGGCACGGAAGATTCCCATTCGCATCGGCGTCAACTCCGGCTCGCTGGAAAAGGAGATTCTGGCGAAGTACGGCGCACCCACAGCGGAGGCGCTGGTGGAGAGCGCCATGGGTCACGTGCGGATGCTGGAGGCGTGCGACTTCGATGACATTGTAATTTCTATGAAGTCCTCGGATGTCAATACCATGATCGAGGCGTACCGTCTTTGTGCGCAGCAGTGTCATTATCCGCTGCACCTCGGTGTGACGGAGGCCGGCACAGAGCGCATGGGACTCATCAAGTCCGCCATCGGCATCGGAACGCTGCTGCATGACGGCATTGGCGAAACCATTCGTGTCTCCCTCACAGAGGATCCGGTGCGGGAGATCAAGGCAGCGCAGGACATCCTCAAGTGTATCGGAAAGCGTGGCGGGCCGCAGATC
Source organism: Ruminococcus sp. CAG:330 (assembly GCF_000437175.1). NCBI lineage: Bacteria > Bacillati > Bacillota > Clostridia > Eubacteriales > Oscillospiraceae > Ruminococcus > Ruminococcus sp. CAG:330. The sequence goes on from NZ_FR898012.1 coordinate 13,456, forward strand.
GTGTCCTGTCCCACCTGCGGCAGAACCCGAATTGATCTGGTCAAGACCGCCAAGGAAGTGGAAGCAGCGCTGGAACATGTGGAAAAGGACATCAAGGTCGCTGTCATGGGCTGCGTCGTGTTCTTGTACATCGTCTCGAAGTTCTGCCTGATGACGGAGGCACGGGAAGCCGATATCGGCATTGCCGGCGGGGATGGCTGCGCCGTGCTGTTCCGCAAGGGGACGGTGCTGCGAAAAGTGGCAGAAGAGGAGATCGTGCCGGAGCTGCTGGCAGAAATTGAAAAGCTTTAGGAGTTGAAAAAATGGAGTTGAATTTTGCGGCATTTTTGGAAGAGTATGTGCCGGTGCTGCCGGATTCGCTACAGGACGGTATCTTGCAGCGCATGACATATTCGGAGAATTTGACGAAAATTTCGTTTTATGTGCATTTCCCGCATCTGGTGCTGGCGCAGGATCTGCTGGCATTGGAGCACGAGCTGGAAATTCGGCTGGAGATTCACTCGGTACGGCTGCACCCCCGATTTGCACCGGAGCTTTTCTCGCTGGAGTACTTTGCCGATCTGGTGGTCTTTCTCAAACGGGAGATGACCGTGGTCAACGGCTTTATCAATGATGCTGATGTTTCTATGGACGAGGACACGCTGCACATTACCCTGCACAACGGCGGATACGACATTCTGGAGAAGTACCATGTGGCGGATTATTTTTCCGGCATGCTGGAACAGATGTTCTCCCGCAGATTCCACGTGGTGTTTCACGGCGCTGCCAGCGTGACAGAAGAGGAGTTTCAGGCAATCATCGACAAGGCGGAGCAGGCGCTGCCCAAGCACGACGCCCAGTTCCAGCAGTCCGCAGCCGCTCCCGCTACAGGCGGTGCAGCTGCCAAGGCACCTAAACCTGTGGCGCAGAGTGTTGCCATGAACGAGAGCATCTCCGGCATTGTGCCGGACAGTGCCGTCCTCATCAAGGGACGGCAGATTCGGGACGTGCCCATGCCTATTCGGGAGGCAGTGGAGGTGCAGGGTCAGCGTGTCGTAGTGATGGGCGATGTCTTTGCCATGGAATCCCGTGAGGTGCGTGGGGAACGCACTGTCATGACGTTTCAAATCACAGACGGCACATACTCCGTACTGATGAAGCTTTTTGACTCCACCGAAAATCTTTCCAAGCTGCCGCTGGGGGATATCAAAAAGGGCAGCACCCTCCTGGTGCTGGGACGCATCGATTACGACTCATTCGCCCGGGAGGACGTGCTGAAACCGGACTCCATTGTCATGGTCAAGCGGAAGCGGAAGATGGACAACGCACCGGTAAAGCGTGTGGAGCTGCATTGCCATACCAATATGTCTCAGATGGATGCTGTCACGCCCTGTGCCAAGCTGGTGGAGCGTGCCCACGAATGGGGGCATCCGGCGATCGCCATCACCGACCACGGTATCGCACAGGCATTTCCGGATGCGATGAACGCATGGCGTGGGTTCAAGGACAAGGACTTCAAGGTGATCTTCGGCTGCGAGGCATATGTGGTCAACGATCTGGATCGCCAGCTTATCATTGACGAGCCGGGGAATCGCACATTGCAGGATGAGATCATCATCTTCGACGTGGAGACCACCGGACTCAGTCCCGCTAACGACCGTCTGACGGAAATTGGCGCAGTGAAAATGCGGGGAATGCAGGTGGTGGATACCTTCGGCATCATGGTCAATCCGGAGCGCAAAATCCCGGAGAACATCGTGGAGCTGACCGGCATTACCGATGCCATGGTGCAGGATGCGCCCAAGGAGGAAGAGGCACTCCGGAAGTTCATGGAATTCTGCGGAGAGAATCCGGTACTGGTGGCGCACAACGCCCGATTCGACACCGCATTTGTCCGCAATGTCTGCCAGCGCCACAACATTGACTTTTCGTTTGCCACATTGGATACCCTGATTTTGTGCAAGGCAATGCTGCCCAACATGTCCCGCCATAAGCTGGACGGCGTGGCAAAGGCGCTGAAGCTCGGCAAGTTCGATCATCACCGTGCTACAGATGATGCGCAGATGCTGGCGAAAATCTATAAGGAACTGGTGAGCCGGCTCATCCAGACCAAGAAAGCAGCGCTGCTCTCCGACCTGAACACCAAGACGCAGGAAATCGATGTCAAAAAGCTGAAGTCCTATCACCAGATCATTCTGGTGCGGAACAACATCGGATTGAAAAATCTGTACAAGCTCATCTCCTATGGCCACATCGAGTGTTTCTACCGGAAGCCCCTGATTCCCAAGTCAGTGCTGATGCAGCATCGGGAAGGCTTGATTTTCGGCAGCGCCTGCGAGGCGGGCGAGCTGTTTCGGGCGATGGTGGAGGAGAAGTCCCACGAGGAACTGGTGAAGCTGGCGAAGTTCTACGACTATCTGGAGATCCAGCCCGTTGGCAACAACGCCTTCATGATCCGCAATGGCACCGCTCCCAATGTGGAGGCACTTCGGGATTATAACCGGCGCATTGTGGCGCTGGGCGACGAGCTGGGGATTCCGGTCTGTGCCACCTGCGACGTGCACTTCATGGACAAGGAAGATGCCATCTACCGTGAGATCTTGCAGGCAGGGCAGGGATACGACGACGCAAAGTTCCAGCCGCCCCTGTATCTGCGCACCACAGAGGAGATGCTGGAGGAGTTCGCCTATCTCGGCGAGGAAAAGGCGTACGAGATCGTGGTCACCAACACCAATGCCGTTGCCGATCAGATCGAGAAAATCCAGCCGTTCCCCAACGGCACTTTCACCCCCACCATCGACGGTGCGGAGGAGGATTTGGTGAACATCACCACCACCAAGGCAAAGGAGATCTACGGCGATCCTATGCCGGAACTGGTGGAAAAACGCCTGAACCGGGAGCTTTCCTCCATCATCAAGCACGGTTTTTCCGTGCTGTATATCATCGCCCAGAAGCTGGTATGGGACAGCGTGGCGCACGGCTATCAGGTCGGCTCCCGTGGTTCCGTCGGCTCGTCCTTTGTGGCATCCATGGCAGGTATCTCCGAGGTAAATCCCCTTGCGCCCCACTATGTCTGCCCCAAGTGCAAGCACAGCGAATTTATCACAGACGGCAGCGTCGGCTCCGGCTTTGACCTGCCGCCAAAGAACTGTCCGAACTGCGGGACGGAGATGAACCGGGACGGCCATGACATTCCGTTCGAAACCTTCCTCGGCTTCGACGGCGACAAGGCGCCGGATATCGACCTGAACTTCTCCGGCGAGTACCAGTCCTCCGCCCATCGTTACACGGAGGAGCTGTTCGGACGGGACAACGTGTTCAAGGCGGGAACCATCGCCGCCGTTGCCGACAAGACGGCTTACGGCTATGTCAAAAAGTATCTGGAAGAGCGGGGCTTGGAGTACAGTCCCACGGAGATCAACCGCCTTGCCATTGGCTGCACCGGCATCAAACGAACCACCGGTCAGCACCCCGGCGGTATGGTCGTTGTCCCCAGCGACTACGATGTCTATGACTTCACGCCGGTGCAGCATCCGGCGGACGATGCGGAGTCGGACATCCTGACTACCCACTTCGACTTCCACTCTCTGCACGATACCATCCTGAAACTGGACGAACTGGGACACGTTGTCCCCACCATGTATAAGCACTTGGAGGAGGCGACCGGACTCTCCATCCACGACGTTCCCACCACAGATCCCAAGGTCATTCAAATGTGTACGGATGCCTCGGTGCTGGGCGTTACGCCGGAAGAGATCTACTGCAAGACCGGCAGTCTGGGAATTCCGGAAATGGGTACGGGCTTTACCATCCAGATGCTGCTGGATTCCAAGCCCAAGAAGTTCAGCGACTTTTTGCAGGTTTCCGGTCTGTCCCACGGAACGGACGTATGGCTGGGCAACGCCAAGGATCTCATCGACAACGGCACCTGCACCATTTCTGATGTCATCGGAACCCGTGACAGCATCATGACCTATCTGCTGCACAAGGGCGTTGAGCCGAAACAGGCGTTCCAGATCATGGAGGATACCCGTAAGGGCAAAGCGCCCAAGACCTTTACGCCGGAGCGCATCCAGATGCTGAAGGACCACAATGTTCCGCAGTGGTACATTGACAGCTGTCTGAAAATCAAGTATATGTTCCCAAAAGCGCACGCTGCCGCCTATGTTACGGCAGCCATTAAGCTGGGCTGGTTCAAGCTGTACTATCCGCTGGCATACTACGCCGTGTATTTCAGCACCCGAGGGGATGACTTCGATGCGGTGCTGGCATTGCAGGGAAAGGATGCCGTGCGTGCCAAGATCGATGCGCTCAAGGAAAAGGGCAACGAGCGCAGCAAGAAGGAGTCCGATCTGCTGGACACCCTGCTGATCGTCAACGAGATGCTCAGCCGCGGCTGCGAATTTCTGCCCATCGACCTCTACAAATCCCACGCCAGCCGCTATCTGGTGCAGGACGGCAAGGTGCGCATTCCGTTCAGTGCAATCCCCGGCATCGGCGCAGCGGCTGCACAGAATCTCTATGAAACAGCGCAGAAACGGGACTTTATGTCCATCGAGGAATTCCAGTCCAAGAGCGGTGCGTCAAAAACAATAATTGAAACGCTGGAGCAGATGAACGCTTTGGGCAATCTGCCGAAATCCAGCCAGATGACACTCTTTTAAATCAGAGGGACTTGACATCAATATTATATTGTGCTACTATAGTATTATGTTAGTACGGTAAAGCGAACGAGGAGGAACATATGAAGAAATATAATCTGATTACCCCGGAGGGAACAAAGGATTTTTTGTTTGAAGAGTGTCTGGTGCGCCGGAAAGTAGAAAACCAGCTGCACGGGATTTTCCGCAGCAAGGGCTATTCGGAGCTGATTACCCCCAGTCTGGAATTTTTCGATGTGTTCCAGACGGAGTCCACCCATTACCCGCCGGAGCGTCTGTATAAACTGACGGACAGCAAGGGCCGTCTGCTGGTGATGCGTCCGGATTCCACCACGCCCATTGCCAGAGTTGTGGCGACCCGTCTGCGGGATGCAGCGCTTCCGCTGCGCCTGTATTATAACCAGACGGTATACCGGTTCGAACCGGCGCTGAAGGGCAGAAGCGATGAGATCATGCAGATGGGCATTGAGCTGCTGGGCACATCATCCTATATGGCAGACGTGGAGATGGTGACCACCGCTATTGATGTGCTGGCTGCGTGCAGCGACGGCAGCTTTTCGCTGGAACTGGGAGATGCCGGCGTGTTCAAGGAACTGATGCGGGAACTGAATGCGACACCGGAGGAACGGGAGAACATCCGCTATCTCATCGAAACCAAGAACTATCCGGCGCTGAACGATGTGCTGGATACCATGGGGGACAGCAAGATCGCTGCGGCTCTGAAAAAACTGCCGGCGCTGTTCGGCGGAGAAGAGGTTTTCGACAAGGCTTCGCAGCTGTATTCCAGCCAGCGCATTGACGAGATTCTTACTGATCTGAAGAAGCTGTATCAGGATATTTCCAAGGTCATCGGAACAGGCCGGCTGACGGTCGATCTGGGTATGGTCAACAATGCGGATTATTACACCGGCGTCATCATCAAGGGCTATCTGGAGGGCTATGGCGAAGAGGTGCTTTCCGGCGGACGGTATAACAAGCTGCTGGCAGATTTTGGCTATGACATTCCGGCAACCGGCTTCGCAGTCAACGTGGACGCTGTTTCCAACATTGTCCGCCAGAACGGGGAGATTCCGGTACCCTCCGCAGACGCTGTGATCTATGCGGAACAGGGATACGAGATGAAAGCGGTTTCCGTGGCAGAGCAGCTCCGGAAAAAGGGTATGGTCGTAGAATACGGCTTCTTTGACCAGCTGGAATTGGTGCGGGAGTACGCACGGGAACGGAACATCGGAAAAATTGTCATCGTGGATGAAGAAGTTACGGAGGTAGAATAAATGGCAAAACCGCTGAGAATTGCCCTGACCAAGGGCAGACTGGAAAAGGATACAGTCAGTCTGTTGGAGAAGCTGGGCTATGACTGTACGGCAGTTCGGGAAAAGGGCCGGCGGCTGATTCTGCCGATTCCGGATGCCAATCTGGAAGTCGTTCTGGCAAAAGCAAACGATGTTATCACTTACGTGGAGCACGGCGTCTGCGACATGGGCGTTGTGGGAAAAGATACCATTATTGAGATGCAGGGCAAGTTTTTTGAACTGGTCGATCTGGGATTCGGACGCTGCAAGTTTGCGCTTGCCACCAAAAAGGGCAGCGACTTCTACAGCGGATTCGGCGTGAAGTGCATTGCCACCAAGTACCCCAATGTGGCACGCCGTTTCTTTGAGAGCAAGGGCATGGACGTGGACATTGTCAAGATTGAGGGTTCTGTGGAGCTGGCACCGCTGCTGGGTCTGGCAGACGGCATCGTGGACATCGTGGAAACCGGCGTGACGCTGCGGGAGAACGGTTTGGAGGTCGTGGAGGACGTTGTGCCCATCTCCGCACGGCTCATTGCCAATACCGTTAGCCTGAAACTGCGACAGTCCGAAATCGAAGCTTTGATTCAGAAAATTGAGGAGGCTCTGTCATGATTACAATGAAAACCATTAACGCCAGCAATCAGGAGGAACGGGATGCGTTCTTCACCAGTCTGGATCAGCGCACCGGCGAGACCAACCAGCGTGTCACAGAAACCGTCAGCGAGATCATCCGCACAGTCAAGGCTGGCGGTGACGAGGCGGTCAAGAATTACACGCTGAAATTCGATGGCAGCCTGCCGGAGTACTACGAGGTGCCACGGGATGTCATCAATGATGCCTTGACCAATGCGGACGGCGAGTTCGTCAGTGCGATGCTCAACGCCATCGAGAACGTCCGTGACTTCCACCAGCGTCAGGTGCAGGAGGGCTTCATTAACGCCCTGCCCAACGGTGTTATTCTTGGACAGCGGGTTCGAGGTCTGGAGCGTGTTGGTCTGTACGTGCCGGGCGGTACGGCAGCTTACCCGTCCAGCGTCATCATGAATGCTGTTCCGGCAAAGATCGCCGGCGTGAAAGAAATCATTATGGTAACACCGCCCTGCAAAGACGGCACACCCAATCCAGATATTCTGGTGGCTGCCGGACTGTGCGGGGTAGACCGTGTGTTCCTCTCCGGCGGTGCGCAGGCAATCGCAGCGCTGGCATACGGCACAGAGGAGATCCCGAAGGTGGATAAGATCGTCGGCCCCGGAAACATCTTCGTTGCTACTGCGAAGAAGCTGCTGTACGGTGTTGTGGACATTGATATGATCGCGGGCCCCAGCGAAGTAATGGTGCTGGCAGATGAAACTGCTGATCCGAAGTATGTGGCTGCCGACCTGATGTCCCAGGCGGAGCACGACGTGATGGCATCTGCCATTCTGGTGACCACCTGTCCGGAGCTGGCAGAAAAGGTACAGGCAGAGGTCAACCGTCAGGTGCAGTATCTCTCCAGAAAAGAGATCATCGAGAAGTCTATGAATGAGTACGGCGCAGTGCTGCTGTGCAACAGCCGGGAAGAGGCAGCGCAGCTGGCAAACATGGTGGCACCGGAGCATCTGGAAGTGCTCATGGAGAACCCCATGGAATTGCTGGGCGCACTGGACAATGTTGGTTCGCTGTTCCTGGGCGCATATGCCTCTGAACCGCTGGGCGACTACTATGCCGGCCCGAACCACGTTCTGCCCACCAGCGGAACGGCACGGTTCTTCTCGCCGCTGGGCGTGCAGAGCTTTACCAAGCGTTCTAGCTATACCTACTATACCAGAGATGCTCTGCGGGAAGCCAAGGATGACATTGTGCTGATCGCCAATAAGGAGGGGCTGACCGCACACGCCAATGCAATTACGGTGCGGTTTGAGGATGAAGAAAAGTAATGGCAATTCCAAAATATTTTGAATTTTTTGCTCCTGTTATGGAATGCCTATTAGATGAAAAAGAACATTCTACAAAAGATATTCGTAATTATTGTGTGAGTTATTATTCCATAACAGAAGAAGAACTACAAGAAAGATTAACTAGTGGACAATACAAATACAGCAATAGAATTGCATGGGCAGAGATATACCTAAAGAATGCAGGTCTTATTGAAAGTCCAAGCCGATCAAAATATATAATCACAACATTAGGGAAACAAGCTGCAAAAAATGGAGTACAAAATATAACTCTCGAATATCTTACACAATTTGAATCTTTTCGCCAATTCAAAGGAGAAAAAGAGCAAAAATCAATAGCTAATTCTATGGACAACTCCACTTGCAATGATAGCGAATCTCCTGAATTAAGTTTGCAAGATCCTCAAGAACAGTTAGATACTATTAGTCGCCAACTTAATGAAAGTCTTGCTATTAACTTGATGCAAAAAGTTTTAAAAATGTCTCCTTATGATTTTGAAAAATTAGTTGTTCAGTTGTTGGAGAAGATGGGATATGGAGAACCTAGTGTTACAAAAAAATCGGGCGATGCTGGCATTGACGGTTCAATAAAAGCAGATAAATTTGGGTTTGATACAATTTATGTGCAAGCCAAACAATGGAAGCTAGATTCTACAGTCAGCAGACCAGAAATCCAAAAGTTTTTAGGTGCATTAGTTGGAAAAGGTGCTTCTAAAGGTTTGTTTATTACGACAGCGAAATACTCAAATGAAGCAATTCAACTTGCTAATCAAAAAATCGTTTTAGTAGATGGCGATATGCTAATACATTTAATGATTGAATATAATCTCGGTGTTCATATTGAAACAATATATGAGTTCAAACAGATTGATGATGCTTTCTTTGACAATGATGACTAAAAAGTATAGGGAGGAATCCATATGCGGCAAGCACAACTTGCACGAAAGACCAAAGAGACAGACATAAAAATCGCCGTAAAACTGGACAACATGGGAACCGCCAACATCGATACCGGCATCGGCTTTTTTGACCATATGCTGACAGCACTGTCTGTTCACAGCGGCATCAGCATGGACATTGCCGTTAAGGGTGACCTCTATGTGGACGGTCACCATACGGTCGAGGACACCGGAATTGTTCTGGGTAAGGCGCTGGGGGAGACGCTGGGGGACAAGTCCGGCATCACCCGCTACGGCAGCGCCTTCATTCCCATGGACGAAGCGCTGGCGTTTTGCAGCCTGGACATCAGCAACCGCCCGTTTCTGGTATTTCAGGGGACGTTCACCAATGCCATGATCGGACAGTATGATGCCTGCCTGACGGAGGAATTTTTCCGTGCCTTTGCATTCAATGCCGGAATTACCCTCCATGTCAATATGATGTACGGCGTGAACGACCACCACAAATGCGAAGCCGCATTCAAAGCCGTGGCGCACGCACTGAAAACCGCCGTGACGCCGCTGGAAGCCGGCAAAACCTTATCCACGAAAGGAGTGCTGTAAGATGATCGCAATTATCGACTACGGCGCAGGCAACATTTTCAGCGTCAAGAATGCGCTGGATTATCTGGGACTTCCCGCTGCTCTGACGGCAGATCCGGAGGCCATCCGGAATGCAGATGCATTGATTCTCCCCGGTGTGGGAGCTTTCCCCAGCGCCATGCAGATGCTGCACGACAGCGGACTCACCGGCGTGATTCGGGAGGAGTCCCGCAAAAAGCCGTTTCTGGGCATCTGCCTCGGCATGCAGCTCATCTTTGAAAAGGGCTATGAATTCGAAGAATGCGACGGTCTGGGACTGGTTCCCGGCAAGGTGGAAAAAATCGAAGCGCCCGGCATGGTCATTCCCCATATGGGCTGGAATAAGCTGGAAATGCAGCACGACTGTCCCATTCTCCGGAATCTGCCGGAGGAATCCTACGTGTACTTCGTCCACTCCTATCAGGCAATTGTGCCGGACGAATATCTGGCCGCCTATGTGGAATACGGCACGGCAAAGATTCCGGCAATGGTGTATGACGGAAAGACGGTCTACGGCGCACAGTTCCATCCGGAAAAGAGCGGCGAGATCGGACTGCAAATTCTGCGGAACTTCGGAGGGCTGATCGGATGATTATTTTACCGGCAATTGATATCAAGGACGGCAACTGTGTCCGCCTGTTCAAGGGCGATTTTTCCACCGTGGAAAAGGTTGCCGCAGATTACATGGAAACGGCAAAGGGCTTCGAAGCAGCCGGTGCCTCCTGGATTCACATGGTAGATCTGGACGGTGCCAAAGAGGGCAAACCGGTCAACCAGCATATCTATGAGGACGTGGCAGCAAAAACCGGTTTGAAGGTAGAGGTCGGCGGCGGTATCCGGAATCTGGAGACCATCGACACCTACTTGAAGAGCGGTGTGGAGCGAGTGATTCTCGGTTCAGCAGCGCTGAAAAATCCGCAGCTGGTCAAGGATGCGGTGCAGAAGTTCGGCAGCCGGCACATCGCTGTGGGCATTGATGCGAAAAACGGCATGGTTGCCACAGAGGGCTGGCTGGAAGAATCGGATACCGACTATATCACACTGGCGAAAGAGATGATCGCCGTGGGCGTGGAGTACTTCATTGTCACAGATATCGCCAAGGACGGTACACTGTCCGGCGTGAATCTGGAACAGCTGAAAGCGCTGCGGGATGCCACCGAGGGCAAGTGCAGCATCATCGCCAGCGGCGGTGTTCACACCATCGAGGACATCCGTGGCTGCAAGGAACTGGGACTTTACGGGACGATCTGCGGCAAGTCGATTTATAAGGGGACACTGGACTTGAGAGAGGCCATTGCTCTGGCGGAAGGAGTGTAACGCATATGTTGGCAAAACGAATCATTCCTTGTCTGGATGTGCGCAACGGCAAGGTGGTAAAGGGCGTAAACTTTGAGGGAATCAAAGATGTCGGCGATCCGGTGGAGTGTGCCTATGCTTACAATCAGCAGGGCGCAGACGAGATCGTGTTTTACGACATCACTGCTTCCTATGAGGGCAGAGGTGTCATGCTGGACGTGGTACGGGAGACGGCGAAAAAGGTTTTCGTACCGCTGACCGTGGGCGGCGGCATCAAGACCGTAGACGATATTCGGGAGACGCTCCGTGCCGGTGCAGATAAGGTTTCCGTCAATTCCCAGGCTGTTCAGAACCCCCAGCTCATCAAGGACGGCGCCGACATCTTCGGTTGCCAGTGCATCTGCGTGGGCGTCGATGCCAAGAAAATCGGCGAAAACAAGTGGACGGTGTTCATCAACGGCGCACGTGTGGACATGCATCTGGATCTCATCGACTGGGTGAAGCAGTGCGAACAGCTGGGCGCCGGCGAGATTTGCTTGAACTCCATCGACACAGATGGTGTGCGTGGCGGATTCGATCTGCCCATGCTGAAAGCTGTTTGCGATGCGGTGCAGATTCCGGTCATCGCCAGCGGCGGTGCCGGAAAGCTGTCTGATTTTGCAGATGCTTTTCTGGAGACCGGCTGCTCTGCGGCACTGGCTGCGTCTCTGTTCCATTTCCGGGAGCTGACCGTGCAGGAAGTCAAGGCAGACTGCCGTGCCAAGGGAATTCCCATGCGGTAAAAGGGCAAAGGAAGTGTGACTATGCGTTTTCTTGTCTTTTGCCTGCTCTTGATTCCAGCTGTTCAGCTGGCTGCCGGATGGGCAATGCGGTATCATGCGCCCAAAAAGATCAACTCATGGGTCGGATACCGTACAGAACGCTCCATGCAAAATGAGGAGAGCTGGAAATTTGCAAATCAGTATTGCGGCAGACTCTGGATGCTTTTCGGCGCAGCAATGCTGGTTGTTTCTGCGGCATCCTGTATCAGTCTGCGGTTTGTCTCAAAAAAGACGGCGGCGCTCCTGGCAGCTGTTGCTGTCAGCGTACAGACCGCAGAACTACTGCTGACCCTGTTTCCGGTGGAGCGTGCACTCAAAAAGAAATTTCAAAAATAAGAAGGAGAATCACATGGTTGAAATTGATATCAACAACCTGGATGTCTATTTCCAGAAGGGCGAGCTGATCCCGGCGATTGCCTTTGATGTAGACACAAAGACCGTGCTGATGCTGGCATATATGAACAAGGAGAGCTTGCGCAAGACGCTGGAAACCGGCTATACCTGGTATTGGAGCCGTTCCCGTCAGGAACTCTGGAACAAAGGCGCCACCAGCGGCCATCTGCAAAAGGTGGTTTCTATATACAGCGACTGTGATAACGACACGCTGCTTTTGAATGTCAGACAGACTGGTGTGGCATGTCACACCGGATCTTACAGCTGCTTTTTTAATAAAATGTATCAGGAGGACAAGACAAAATGAACGCATTGGAAGAACTGTATGAGGTTGTCATGAGCCGGAAGGCAATGTATGAAAACGGAGAGGTGGATGTAGAATCCCAGAAGTCCTACACCTGCTATCTGTTCTCCAAGGGACAGGACAAGATCCTGAAGAAGTGCGGTGAAGAGTGTTCGGAAACCATCATCGCTGCCAAGAACAACGACAACGACGAACTTAAGAACGAAATTGCAGACCTGATGTATCACATCATGGTACTGTGCGCACAGCAGGGCTTGCCGTGGTCGGAGGTGGAAGCCGTTCTGGAGGAACGCAGCCAGAAGATCGGCAACCTCAAGACCTTCAAGAACGTGGATCACAATTCGTAAGCACAGAAAAATTTTCCCAAGCAGTCACATTTTCAGGAGCCTCCTCATAAACTGTAGAGAAGCCGCTATCAGATCAGCTGGTGGGCTTGCAACAGCTTATGAGGAGGTCTTTTTATGAGCCAATACCATCCTATGCCGGAGCAGTGCGCAGACACTGTTCCCGTGAAAGTGAATCGGGTGTTTGACAGCTGCAGTGATCGTGACTGCTTTTCCAATGTGCAAATTTTAATGGACGGCGGAGAACTTCCTGCCAACGTCACAATGGTAAAGAGCCGGTGCGTGCGGGTGTCAGACATCTGTATGAACATCGAGCCGGTGCCGTTTAACCGCGGCTTTTACTCCATTGATCTGACGTATACGTTTCGGGTGGAGCTGATGGCATACGAGCGGTCGTGCAGCAGTCCGGTATTGCTGACCGGAACGGCGTACACCAGTAAGAACGTCATTCTGTACGGTGGAGAAAGCAACACCAAGACGTTTTTCAGCAGTGGCGAACAGATCGGCGACACCAATGCCTGCTGCGAAACCATCAATCTCCCCACGGCAGCCGTGCAGGTGGTCGAGCCGATCGCACTGGAAGCACGCATCGGCTCTGTCTGCGGGCCGGATGGCGCAGCGCCGGTGCGGACGGTCATCATGACACTGGGGCTGTTCTCTGTGGTGGAGCTGTTCCGTCCGGTGACGATTCTGGTGCCCACGTATGAGTACACCATTCCCGCTAAGGAATGCCATGCGGACACGGAATCCCCCTGTGCTGTGTTCGATAAGATTCGGTTTCCGGCGGAGGAGTTCACACCGGCAACACTTTCCGGCAGCGCCAAGGGCGAATCCTGCCATTGCGGAGAGACCGTACAGCAGAACGAGGACAGTACATCGTAAGCGCCGGAAACGGTGCTTCGGGAGCATGTCCACTTTGGAAAACGGGCGGCAGAACTGTCGCCCGTTTGATGTGTCCGGAAGGAGCTATGTATGAGAAAACAGGTCTATGCCCAGCGCCGTGCCTGCGTTCGTTCCCTCGTTCTCTTTCTTCTGGCTGCGGCACTTCTGCTCTTTCTCCTGCTGCGCACCGACCGAGCCGTTCGTCCGAACTTGGAGGCGGTCTGTGCGTCGGAGACCAAACGCTACGCCACACAGGTGCTGGCGGATAGCGTGGGGGAGGTGCTGTCCCGGCACCCGTACCAGTACAGCGATTTTGCAACGCTGCTCTATGACGATTCCGGCAATGTCACCGCTGTGGAGACCATGACCGAGCAGGTCAACCGGCTGCAATCGGCGATGCTGCAAAGTGTGCAGGAACACCTCACCCGGTGCCGGGATGCGGAGCTGACCGTCTCTCTGGGAACTGCCACCGGCGTGTGGCTCTTTGCCGGAAAGGGACCGGAGATCTCGGTGCGCCTGATGCCCATCGGAACAGCATCGGTAAAGCTGGTGAGCGAGCTGGCGTCCGCCGGCATCAACCAGACCTGCCATACCATTCGGGCAGAGGTGACAGCGGAGATGCAGGCAGCCATTCCGTTTTCCCGGACAACGGCGGAGGTGACCTATACCTGTCTGCTGTCGGAAACGGTGATCGTGGGGACAGTGCCGGAATCCTATCTGGAATTTGACGGAACAGAGCGGACAGAAAGAGAAACGGAAAAAACGCAAGAAAAAAGATGAAAAAATTGTAAAAGGTCTAGCATATGCCGTTGGTTTGTGGTATAATAAAAGAAGTGTGCCGGCAGTATACGCCGGCTGCCACAACAAGGAGAACAGAATTATGGATGAAATCACAGCAAAACAGCGGATCTCAGAACTCCGGAAACTTCTGGAAACCTATAACGAACAGTATTATATGCAGGACAATCCGTCCGTGTCGGACTATGAGTATGACATGCGGATGCGGGAGCTGGAGACGCTGGAACAGCAGTATCCGCAGTTCACTGCGCCGGATTCCCCGACTCATCATGTGGGCGGCGGTGTCTCCCGTACTTTTGACAAGGTGCAGCATACCGTGCAGATGATGAGCCTTCAGGACGTTTTCTCGTTTGCAGAGATGGATGCGTTTCTTCAGCGCTGTCAGGAGGCAGTTCCGCAGCCGGAATTTATCGTAGAACCGAAAATCGACGGACTGTCTGTGTCGCTGGAATATACCAACGGCGTATTTACCCGTGGCTCGACTCGTGGGGATGGCTTCGTAGGGGAGGATGTCACAGCGAATCTCCGCACCATTGCCAACATTCCCCGGCAGCTCCATGGCGCACCGCCGTTTCTGGAGGTGCGTGGGGAGGTGTATATGCCCCGTGCCAGCTTTGCCGCACTGGTGGAGCAGCAGGAACAGAACGGGGAGACACCGGCAAAGAATCCCCGAAATGCCGCCGCCGGCTCTCTCCGGCAGAAAGACGCTGCCGTCACAGCACAGCGCAGTCTGGACATCTGGATTTTCAACATCCAACAGGCGGACGGCGACTATCCCCAGAATCATCTGGATTCCCTCCGCTATCTGGAGTCGTTAGGCTTCCCTACCGTGATTCCACGGAGCGGGCGCTGCCAGACTGCAGCGCAGGTGCAGACAGAGATCGAGAAGATCGGCGCTGCACGGGACGGCTACGCCTACGACACTGACGGCGTTGTGGTCAAGGTGGACTCCTTTGCCCAGCGGGAGGAAATGGGGGCGACTTCCAAAGTGCCCAAGTGGGCAGCTGCTTTTAAGTTCCCGCCGGAGGAAAAGGAAACCGTTCTGCGGGAGATTCAGCTCAGTGTGGGCAGAACGGGTGTCATCACGCCGGTGGCGATTTTCGACCCTATCCAGCTCGCCGGAACCGCCGTCTCCCGTGCCACGCTCCACAATCAGGACTTTATCTTCGAGCGGGACATCCGGCTGGGCGACACCATTGTGGTGCGGAAAGCCGGAGAGATCATTCCGGAGGTGCTGCGAAGCGTGAAGCACGCCGGGGATGCTGCGCCGTACCAGCTGCCGGAATGCTGTCCGGTCTGCCACACGCCTGCGGTGCGGGATCCGGAGGAGGCTGCGCTGCGCTGTCCCAATCCGGATTGTCCGGCGCAGCTTATGAAGCGGATGATCCACTTTGTGTCCAAGGACGCCATGAACATCGACGGACTGGGACCGCAGAATCTGGCGGCGCTCCAGAACGGCGGGCTGCTGCACTCGGTGGCAGATCTGTACCGCCTGACTGCGACGCAGCTGGTGGAGCTGGATCGTGTGGCGGAGAAATCGGCGGACAACCTGATCAGGGCAATCGATGCCTCCCGTGCCAACTCTCTCGACCGGCTGATCTTTGCGCTGGGCATTCGGGGTATTGGCTCCCGTGCGGCGAAGCTGCTCTGCGAGCGATTTCCCTCTATGGATGCCCTGCTGTCGGCAACGGCGGCGGAGATTCAGGAAATCGATGGCTTCGGCGAAGTCATGGCGGAGAGCGTGGTTTCCGCCTTGCAGGAACCGCACATGCGCCAGCTCATCCAGCACCTGCGGGAGGCCGGATGCAATATGACGTATCAGGGCGCCGTGGTGGAGGACACCCGCTTTGCCGGCATGACCTTTGTCCTCACGGGAACACTCTCCGCCATGAAGCGGAGCGAGGCGAAGGAACAGATCTTGCGCTACGGCGGAAAGGTCAGCGGCAGCGTGTCCAAAAAGACCACGTATGTTGTTGCCGGAGAGGCTGCCGGAAGCAAGCTGGACAAGGCAAATGAACTTGGAATCCCTGTTCTCAGCGAAGAGGAATTCCGCCAAAAACTCCAAGAAAGGAACGAAACAAAATGAAAATTGATATCGCACATATCGCAAAGCTGTCACGGCTTCAGATCTCGCCGGACAAGCTGGAAAAGTTTGAAACCGATATGGCTGCCATTGTGGATATGGTAGACCGTCTGCCGGACGTGGAGGATGAGCTGACACTGGACGCAGAGCACCCCATGAAGCTCCGTGAGGACGTGGCTGTGGAACACAAGTTCCGCCGGGAAGAGATGCTGGCAAATGCGCCGGAGGTACAGTCCGGCTGTCTGGTCGTACCGAAGACGGTAGAATAACATAGGAGGAAAAGATCGAGATGAAGCTTTTTGAAAAAAATGCGGCAGAACTGTCTGAAATGCTGCAAACCAAAGCGTGCAGCGCTGTGGAGCTGACACAGGATGTACTGTCCCGCATCGATGCTGTAGAGCCGAATGTAGAGGCATATGTCACTCGCTGTGAGGATTGTCTGGAGCAGGCAAAGGCAGTGGACGATGCCAGAGCCGCCGGAAAGGAACTGCATCCGCTGGCAGGTATTCCCATCGGTATCAAAGACAATATCTCCACCAAAGGAATCCGCACCACCTGTTCCTCCAGGATGCTGGAAAACTATGTGCCGCCCTTTGATGCAACCATCATGCAGCCGATTCGGGATGCCGGCATGGTCATCACCGGCAAGATGAACATGGACGAGTTCGCCATGGGTTCCTCCACGGAGACCTCTTATTTCCACAAGACTCATAATCCCCACAATCTGGACTGCGTTCCGGGCGGTTCCTCCGGCGGCAGCGCAGCAGCTGTGGCAGCGGGCGAGGCAATCCTGACACTGGGTTCGGATACTGGCGGATCCATCCGGCAGCCGGCTTCACTGTGCGGCGTCGTTGGTCTGAAGCCCACCTATGGCAGCGTTTCCCGTTACGGTCTGGTGGCATTTGCCTCCTCGCTGGATCAGATCGGACCGTTCGGAAAGTCCGTCAAGGACGTGGCACTGCTGCAAAGCCTGATTCAGGGGCACGACAACATGGACGCAACCTCCGCTTACCGTACCTATACCAACCTGTATGATAACCTAAACGGCAATGTACAGGGTCTGCGCATTGGTGTCCCGAAGGAGTACTTCGGCGAGGGCGTGGATGCCGATGTCAAGGAAGCCGTTTGGAATGCCATCCGTCAACTGGAACAGAGCGGTGCAGAGGTCAAGGAGATCTCTCTGCCCAGCACAGAATACGCTATCAACACCTACTACATCATCGCATCTGCGGAGGCATCCTCCAATCTGGCACGGTTTGACGGTGTGAAGTACGGCTATCGTGCTAAGAATTATGACGGTCTAACCGATATGTACGAAAAGACCAGAAGCGAGGGCTTCGGCGACGAGGTAAAGCGCCGCATTATGCTTGGAACATTCGTACTCAGCTCCGGCTTCTACGATGCGTACTATAAGAAGGCAAAGCTGGTACAGCGCCGGATCGCACAGGAATTTGCAGATGCATTCCAGAGCTGTGATGTCATCATCACACCGACCGCACCGTCTGCGGCGTTCAAGATCGGCGAAAACATCGGCGATCCGCTGAAGATGTACTACAGCGATGTCTGCACCGTAACCGTCAATATCGCAGGTCTGCCGGCAGTCAGCGTCCCCTGCGGCAAGTCTGCATCAGGACTGCCGCTCGGCATGCAGCTGATCGGCAACAAGTTCGCAGAGCAGACCATTCTGAACGCTGCATATGGCTATGAACAGATTTGCGGCGGATTCCGGCTGATTCCGGAAACACTCTGAGCGGGGAGGAATAACACTGATGAAAGATTATGAGATCGTTGTGGGCCTGGAAGTCCACGCAGAATTGAATACAAAGTCCAAGATTTACTGCAACTGCCGCAACGCCTTTGGCCTGGAGGTCAACTCGCAGGTTTGCCCGGTCTGCATGGGTATGCCTGGCACGCTGCCGACGCTGAATGAAAAGGTCGTAGAATACGCCATCAAGATGGGACACGCCATGCACTGCCAGATCAACGGTGTATGCAAGCAGGACAGAAAGAACTACTTCTATCCCGACCTGCCCAAGGCATACCAGATCTCGCAGGCAGAAGTGCCCCTTTGCGGAAAGGGCTATCTGGATGTCATGGTAGACGGCGAGATGAAGCGCATTGGCGTCACCAGAATCCACATTGAGGAGGATGCCGGAAAGCTGCTGCACGATGAGGCGTTTGCAGGCTCTTTGGTGGATCTGAACCGCTGCGGTGTTCCGCTGATCGAGATTGTTTCCGAGCCGGACATCCGGAGCAGCGCCGAGGCAAAGGCATACCTGGAAACCATCAAGTCTATCTTGCAGTACCTGAACATCTCTGACTGTAAGATGCAGGAGGGCTCCATCCGCTGCGACGTCAACGTCTCTGTACGGGAAAAAGGTGCGGCTGAGTTCGGCACACGCTGCGAGATGAAGAACGTCAACAGCTTCAGTGCTGCTGTTCGCGGCATTGAGTACGAGGCAAAGCGCCAGATCGAGATTCTGGAAGCCGGCGGTACCATTGCACAGGAAACACGCCGCTGGGACGATGCCAAGGGCATGAGCATTGTAATGCGTTCCAAGGAGGACGCACAGGACTACCGGTATTTCCCGGAGCCGGATCTGCTGACCATCGTTGTGCCGGAAGAGAAGATCCAGGCACTGAAAGAGAGCATTCCGGAGCTGCCGAACGTGAAGCTTCAGCGGTACGTCTTTGACTTCGGACTGTCCCAGACTGATGCAACCCTGATCGCTGAGGATGTGTCCCGTTCGACGCTGTTCGATGCCTGCGTTGCCATCGGCACCTGCAAGCCCAAGAGCATTAGCAACTGGATTCTCTCGGACATCGCAAAGTACACCAACGAGACCGGCAAGCGCATTGAGGAAACTGCACTGACACCGGAGCACCTGACTGCACTGGTAGAGCAGGTGGAAAAGAGCGTCATCTCCAACGCTTCGGCAAAGAAGGTATTCGCTGTGATTGTCGAAGAGAACAAGGATCCGGTGGCTGTCATCGAGGAAAAGGGTATGAAGCAGAATTCGGACACCGGCTTCCTGGAACAGCTGGCAAAGGACGTTCTGGCACAGAACGAAAAGTCTGTGAATGACTATAAGAATGGCAAGACCAATGCGCTGGGCTATCTAGTTGGCCAGTGCATGAAGGCTTCCAAGGGCAAGGCTAATCCGGGCATTGTCAAGGAGATCGTAACAAGAATGCTGAACGAGGGCTAATCTGCACCCGCCGGAGACATTCCCATGAAAAAAGCACCTGCGCTTCGGTTTTTCGGAAGCGCAGGTGCTGTATCAGAAACCAATCTCAGAGCTTGTTACGTATCTTTTTCTGTGCGGATTTTTGCGCATGATTTTGTCGGTGACAAGGAAAAAATCCGCAGGCATACTGTCGTATGGCAAGGATTTTTGACGCAGTCACCGGCAAAATCTGCCGAAAAGACGTGCGAAAAAAGATGCGAAACAGGCTCTCAGAGCAAAACGTCGGGGAATTCCTTTGTGACAAAGGACGGCACCGCTGTGCGAATCGTCATGCCATTGAGATCGGAAAGGCAGGTATCCGGGTACGGCTCCAATGTGATCTGATATGCCCACAGAAGCTGGTACTTACAGTGCCTGTCCCGATTTTCCCGCATGTTGCCGTACTTGGTATCGCCGAGGATGGGCGTTCCGATGTGTGCCAGATGGGCACGAATCTGATGCGTCCGCCCCGTGATCAGGTCGACAGCCAGAAGAGCATGGCGTTCGTTGGCAGCGAGGACACGATAGCCGGTGATGATCTCCTGAAATCCCGCCTGCTTTTTGTCCAGAATGGTGACGGTGTTGTGATTGGCGGATTTCTGGTGCCATGCGTGAAGCACCGCCTGCTTTTGCCGTGGCGTTCCTACCGTCACACAGAGGTAGGTCTTGCGGATGCGGTTTTCCCGAATGAGACGGTTGACCTCCCGCAGTGCTGCGGCAGTTTTGGCGGCGATGACAATTCCGCCGGTGTTGCGGTCCAGCCGGTTGCAGAGCGCTGGTGTAAAACTCTGTTCCTGCGCCGGACGGTATGCGCCGGTATCGTAGAGATAGTGGAGGATGCGGTTGATGAGGGTGTCCGGTGTCTGCCGGTTGTCGCAGTGTACCACCAGCCCCACCGGCTTGCACACCAGGAGTACCTGCTCGTTCTCGAACAGGATGTCCAGCTTTGCCGGCGCCTGCAAAAATTCGGGGGCTTCTGTCCGGGACTGCGGACTGGCTTCGAAATAGGTGTCGCTGACAAACAATGTGACAGCATCGCCCACCGCCAGCCGCTGATCCGGTGTGCAGCGCTTTTTGTTGACCTTGAT
>NZ_FR898013.1:0-7155 GCF_000437175.1 Ruminococcus sp. CAG:330
AAATCCGCATATATTTCCTATGAATACAAGCTCTAAAATAACCAGCCTGAAATTCCAATACTGGAGCTTCAGGCTGGTTTCATTTGCGGTTAAGTTTTTTTGATTTGCGTACCGGCAGGCTATGGCTTTGGAAATGATTCGAGGATTCCAACAACCACCTGTCTTTGTTTTCCGTCATCTGTACAGGATATTACCGTCAATCTGTCGTCGCCGTAATCATCCAATACTTCAACAGATTGCGGCGCAACAACATGGTATTCCGCCACAATATAGGTGTACCGTGTTCTCTTTTCATCATTGTCAATCAGGTACATCTCATCCCCGATTTGAATTCGGTCAAGAGCATTGAATATCTCGGCATAGATCGTGCTGTTATGTCCGGCAATGCAATAGTTGCCGTGTCCGGGCAAACCAGTCCCCTCAAAATGACCTGCCGATACTTGGAGTGCTTTGGAATCTGTTCCCTCAAGTACCGGAACCTTTATCTGCAAAGATGGGATTTCAAAATTGATATTATCATTCAACAATCTTTTGAGATATACCTCTCTGCTGATCTTTCGATACGCAAACAGAGAAAGAATCAAAACCCCACAGATCAGCAACAGGATTCCGAAAATCCGTAATACTTTTCTTTTCATCATTTTGTTTTTACAAATAGGAGTGCCGCTTGGAACACGACACTCCTACGGGTGAATTAGCTATGTTTTTTTCTGGTCTTGAGAATGATTGCCGTACCGCCAAGTGTCATGAGTGCTGCCAGTCCTGCGATCACCTTGTAAATGCCGGAATAACCAGTTTGCGGAAGACTGACCTCACCGCCCGCACTGTCTGTTCCTGTTCCCGTCACAGGGTCAATGGCATAGGTATCCAGAAGCTTTCCGTCCGCATCATACAGCGCAATGGAAAGCGTTCCGTCAGCGTTTGCGGCCGTTTCCGCTTTCGCCGGAATTGTCCCTGTTTTCTGGCGATAATCTTCCATCGCCATTTTGCCAAGCTCCTCTTCGGAAGCAAAGTATTCCATTGTGGTAGTCGTTGTGGCTGAAGTAACGCTTCCAGTGGAAGTGGTTGTTCCGCTATCCTTCGTTGTGACGGTATCGGCAGTTGTTTCGGTAGTTGCAGTAGACTCTGTTGTTACAGTTGTTGTGACAGTTTCCGTTGTTGTTTCGGTGGTTGTGACTGTGGTTACAATAGGAGTTGTCGTGCTCGGCTCTTCATATGCTACGTTGTAATCCGCAGAATAATCCTTCACGGTCTGGCTCGCACCATACAGGACGAAGCCCTCTATGGGAATCAGATCCCCGTAAGGATCTCTGGGATTGATGCCGTATCCGATTGCCTGCGCACCGATGACAGACACATGATCCGGAACAGCGATGCTCATTGCCGGATTTACAGCAAATGCTCTTGAACCGATTTTTTCGACGCCTTTTCCTATCGTAATATCGGTAAGATCGTTATATGCAAATGCACCGCTGAGTACTGTTTTCACACTGTCGGGGATTCTGATTTTCGTAAGTGCACATTCCGAAAAGGCACTGTTTCCGATCTGTGTAATGCCATCTTCCAGAACAACATTGTCCAGCTTTTCACAGCCGCTGAACAAACTGTCCGGTATCTCCCCGATCTTTGCCGGTATCGGAGGAATCTCCGTCAGATTGCTGCATGCTCCAAACGCACGCTCTCCCAGCATTTCCAAAGATTTTGGAAAATTCTCTATTTTCGTAAGATCTTTGTTTTCGTTGAAAGCACTGTCACCGATCTCTTTGACGCTGTCAGGGAATTGCAGAACCGGACAGCTGCTGTACTCGAACGCAGATGTTCCGATGGATTCCAGTCCGCTGCCAAGTGTCAGACCATTGCTAAGGGAACAGCTTTGAAACGCTGCCGTTCCGATTTCCCTGACGCTGTCGGGAATCACGACACTTTCCAGCCCAAAATCTTTCGCAAAACAATTTCTCGGAATGCCTGTTAAATTCTCGGAAAGTTTCAGCGTTCTGAGTTTGGAACATTCGGCAAATGCAGCAACGCCGATACTGGTTACAGAATCAGGAATGACCAGTCTTGTGATCGGCTGACTGCGGAATGCACAGTCTCCGATTTCTTCCAATGTATCCGGAAGTTCAACCGCTGTGATCTGCGGCGTTGTCCAGAAACCGTCAAATGCACTTTCCCCAATTTTGACGATACCGCTGGGGAAAACGACTTTTCCGAGAATCGGATCGCTTTCAAATGCGCTCTCTCCGATCACGGTATCGCTCATACCCTCCGTGAAACCGAGTTCAATCAGTTTACCGCAACCGATAAATGATGTCTTACCGATAAGCTTGATTCCCTTGCCGAACTGGACAGAAGTAATGTTGCGACACCAGCCGAATGCACTTTCCCCAATGGTTTCAAGCGTGTCCGGAAAAGTAATCGCTCCGCTGATACCGGAATTTGCGAATGCTTCAGCACCAATTGTTTTTATGCTGTTTCCAAATGTCACCTTTTTGAGATTGACAAGAACCTCAGTAGAATATCCGTAAAATGCCCGATTGCCGATCGTTTCCACGCCGTTTCCGATCACAACAGATTCCAGACCCGTGCAGCCCTCAAAGGCACTGTCCCCGATTGTCTTTACACTGTCCGGAATCACGAGATCCGTCAGGGATTTACACCCGCAGAAAGCACACGAGCCAATCTCTGTGATGGTATCAGAAAAATGAACCGTTTTCAGATTTTCCATGTATCGAAATGTGTATTCCGGAATCGTTGTCACGCCATCGGCAAATGTAATTGTTTCGAGTGCGTCTCTGTCAAAAGCATATTGTCCGGAGGTCAGATCGCCGGAGATCAGGATGCTCTTTACAGGACATTTCTCAAACGCATCTACGCCAATTTCTTGCAGCGATTTCGGAAGAGAAACATCCGTCAGAGAGGTGCATCCGCTGAACGCTTTTTGTCCGATGCTTGTAACACCTTCCGGAATGGTTACCGAGGTAATTGCTGTGTTGTCCCGGAATGCCTCCTGTTTTATTTCTGTGACAGGTATTTCCGTGCCGTCATAAGTAACAGCTGATGGGATCACAAGTTCTGCATCTGTTCCGGAATACCCTTGAATTATGCAGTAGTCGCTTCCTACACCATCGTAATCATAATATACAGCGTACTGGTAATTGTCATCGGTCGTCCCCTCTCCACGCACGCCATATGCCGCAGATACAACACTGCTGTTTTCAACGGTACCGGTGTATGCCCCATAGGCGTAGCAGCAGGAAAAAGCGGTGGCAAATGCAGTAGCCGAAGCCAGAATCCGACGAATCGATCTGTGTTTTCTCATGGAAATCCCTCCTGTTCCTTCGTGTTGTGCACGTATTGTTCAGCATGCACATTCGATATCATTTATATCCATATCATATCATACTTTATCAAAAAAAGAAAGCAGTTTTACCAAAAAGTCAATGACAAATCGGTAAGATTTGAAGAAGATTGAGAAATGATAATTCAAGTCAAATATTTCTTGTTAGGATAGAACCAAACGGGAGATAAGATAGGGGCATCGATCTTCTGTGCTTTTCGCTCTGGGCTGCTGGGGCCGTCCTGTGCCGCAGTGTCCGGTGCAGTCGGCTCAGTGTTCTGCGGCGTGATCTGGGTCTGAGTTTCCTCGTCCATGGTTTGTCCTCCTCTCGTCATTTGGGTATCAAAAAAGCGCCTGATTGCTCAGACGCTAAATTTGTGAGATAAGAGCGCCGTACCCGCAGGCTGTCTTGCTCTTATTTTCCGCCCCTCCGCCAGTTTTTGCCCGTGGTCAGGGCATGAAAAAAGCACCTCGTTTGAGATGCTTTTTGTTGTATTCGGTTTTACTTCTCAAAATGTGCGGTATTTTGAGAAGCTTTCGGTTAATGTGCAAACGGGCAATCTTTTAATGCTTCTCTTTGCTGGATTGCAATTTCTTTCAACCTTTTTCGGATCATTTCTTTTTCTTTTTCGTTTGTGGAAGAAAGCAACTTTTTTCTCAATTCAACTTGTTCACTTGTCGGTTGCAACATCATAAATCATCACCCCAATAGTGCTAAAATTGCATCAGCAACGGAATTTTTTTCTCTTGCTGAAAAGCATTCGGCTATAATCTCGGTAAATTTACCAGATGTCCAACCTTTATCAGCATACACGCTTAGAAATTTTCTAATAAAATCTGAGTCATGCTTATCGCTTTAATACCACATAATTGTCCGCTCCTGTGGCAATTCGGACTTTTCTACTGCGCAGAAGTACTTTTCGGCGTGATGGATATGTGATGCACACCATGCGTAGCCGTTTGGGAGTTGGAAAGAGTCCATTTTATTTTTTGCCCGGTCAAAGCTTAGCAAAATCGGTGTACGGCAATCTTCTACATAGGCTTCACAGGTGATCTTTTCACGATTTGCCTTTATGTTTTTCAATGCTATCATAATATTCATACGCCTCCTTTGCATAATTATATGTTTTCGATGTGATTTTATGTGCTTCGGCTTGGGAATACCCCTGCTTCATAAGCTTCCGTTCCATCTGCTCGTGCTTCAGAAGTGTGAGGTCGTGCGGTTTGATGTCTTTTCCATCAATCAAGCGCTGCCACGACTCTGCCATTTTATAATCCGGGTCAAAGTAATCCGTTCTGTCTCCTAAACCGTGTTTCTCCATAAAAATGAAATCTTTTATGAATTGTACAAGTTCAGAAGAGAACCCGGTATTCTGTGCGATTTTTAAAACGTCTGTTTTCATTTTTCGAACAGCAGCATAATATCTTTGCGCATGTTCATCCGCTCTTTCGCTGTCAGGGTTTAGAGCTCCGCTAACAACACCACTTGTTTTCTCTATTATACCACCACTGCCCTCAGGAGTCAACGGTTTCCCGCTGATTTTCTCCGGCAAATACACCTTTCAGGCATGAAAAAACACATCACTCTTTGCAGCCATTCCCTGCAAAAAGTAATGTGCTTCTTAGCCTTCTTATGTCTCTGAAAGGCTTTCCAATCTCATCAAGCCGTGGATTTCCTGCCGATTCGGCATCACCTTTAACGCACCCTTTCTCATCGTTACCAGTGATGCTCCGGCATTTGCAAAATGCAGCAGCTCCAGAAGCTGCTCTTTCGTGAGCTTGTCCACTTCATGCTCCAGCACATAGTTCAGTACGCAACCGAAAAATGTATCTCCCGCACCAGTTTTCTCCACGGATTTCACATCATAGACTGGTGCTTTTGCCACTGCATTTCTCGTATAAGCACAGCTTCCGTTTCCGCCGAGTGTGATGCAGATCAGCTGCATCTGCGGATACTTTTCCAAGAGTTCTCTTGCTGCCCGGTCATAGTCCGAATGCCCGAACATAAACTCCACCTCATTGTCTGAGATTTTCAAAAGATTGCATTTGGAGAACCCGTATTCGATTTCGGTTCTTGCATCTTCAAGATTGTTCCAGAGCGGTTCCCGCAGATTCGGGTCAAAGGAGAGCATCGCTCCGCTTTCTATTGCGGTATCTATGGCAAATCTGGTGGCTTCCCGAACGCCTGCATGGGTCGAGGAAAGCGTGCCAAAGTGAAAGATTCTGGAATCCTGAATCAAATCTGTACGCACTTCCTGTCTGGTCAGCATCATGTCCGCACCCGGATTGCGAATAAAGCTGAACTCCCGTTCACCACCGGCAAAGGTATGCACAAAGGCAAGCGTCGTCGGAACACCTGCATCTGCCACCAGGCCGTCTGCACAAATTCCAACCTCTTTTATGGTTTCGGAAAGCTGCCTGCCGAACATATCTGCTCCGACTTTTCCGATGAATGCAGTACGCTTTCCCAGCTTGGAAAGCATGGCAAGCACATTACAGGGAGCGCCGCCCGGATTCGCTTCCAGCAAGGGATTTCCCTGCGGACTGATTCCGCTTTCGGTGAAATCGATCAGCAGTTCACCCAAAGCTGTTACATCATATTTTTTCACTGCATTCCCCTCACTCTGTCGTATACAACGTATATGCTTCGCCAGTGACTACATCCGACAACCCGTATACCACACTGCTGATCACCGCTTCGCCTTGATTGGCATAGACTTCGATCAAATTGGAATCCACATAGATCTCCAGTTCACAGCCGTCCCTGAGTACCGGTGTTTCCGCAGTCAATCGATATTTGCCGTCTTTCACAAATACAGCAGAGCGATCTGTGAAAAGCTTGTCCTGTTCCCGCCAGATCCGGTATCCGCCAATGCTGATGCACTCGCCGTTTTTCAGCGAGGTCTTTACCAGATAGCCAGACTTGCCCGCCTGTTCCGGCGAAGAGATCTCCTTGGTAAAAGCGTTTTGGATATGCGGATGAGGGCGGAAATAAATGCGATCGTTCTTCACCGAAACCACTCTTGGAATACACATCATGCCGTTCCACTTACCGTCTACTGCCTGCGGCATTCTCATCCATGCAATAACAATACGATTGCCATCTTCATCCGTCGTACTCTGCGGGGCATAGAGATCCAGCCCATAGTCCAGAAACTGAACGTCATCTGCAAGCTGCATCGTTCCGGTCGCTTCATCGAATGCGGAGAACAGACAGATCGCTGCGGAATCATACGTTTTTCCATCGTTCAAAAAAGCCATGGGGGAAAACACCGTGATGCCCTTGCCATCTACCTCAAAATAGTCCGGACACTCCCACATCCAGCCGAAGTTGTCCTTTTCCACGTGACTGAGATACTTCCAGTTCTGCAAATCCTTGCTCTGATAAATCAGCAGTCTGCCCTTTTTGGCAACAGAGCTTCCCAGTACCATATACCATGCATCTGTTCCACGCCATACCTTCGGGTCACGGGTGTGCGTCTTGCTGCCGATCTTACCTTCTGCAATGGAGGGAATGATCGTCTTTTTGTCATGAACATTATCAAAAGTCATGCCGTCTGCGGAAGAGATCATCATCTGTGCTGAGAGAAACTGATCGTTCTTGCAGTGGTTAATGTTCTCCGGATCCTCCTCCAGATAGTTGACACCGGTATAATACAAGTACATCGTTCCGTCCTGCTCCACAGCACTGCCGGAAAAACAGCCGCTGCGGTCATCGGTCTTGGTAGGATACAGGGCGATTCCCTTTTCCTCCCAGTTCACCAGATCCTTGCTGACAGCGTGTCCCCAGTGCATTCTGCCCCACTGCGGTGCGTAGG
>NZ_FR898013.1:7212-19457 GCF_000437175.1 Ruminococcus sp. CAG:330
AAATCCGTTCGGATCATTGATCCAGCAATTCGGGGCTTTGAAATGAATTTTCTGCATAGTATCCTCCTAATTAGAAAAGGCTCTCTTCGGTTTGCGTATCAAAAAAGTGCATTCTGGACGGAACAAAGGCAAAATCAATGGTATCTCCGGGCTTGCTGATCTCATATTTGGATACTCTCGCCACCGAGGCAGTGCCGCCGAAGTTAAAGTACAGGTTGTTCTCATTTCCCATAACTTCTACGCTGTCCACCGTTGCAGACATGATATTCTCCTTGTAAAGATCCAGATTCTGCGGATCCAGCTTGATGTCCTCACCACGAATGCCAAGAACCAGCGTTCCCTGTCTGCCGTTCAGTTTTGTCACAACAGATTTCGGCAGCTGCATCTTACTGCCATCGGAGAAAGTCATGGCATTCCCTGCAACCTTTACCTCATAGAAATTCATCTGCGGCGAACCGATAAATCCCGCCACAAACTTGTTTGCCGGATGCTCATACAAGTCCATCGGCTTGCCCACCTGCTGGATCACACCGTCTTTCATAATGACAATGCGGTCTGCCATGGTCATTGCCTCCACCTGATCGTGCGTCACATAAATGGTGGTACTGCCCAGCTGCCGGTGCAGCTTGCTGATCTCGCTTCTCATGCTGACTCTCAGCTTAGCATCCAGATTGGAAAGCGGTTCGTCCATGAGAAACAGCTTCTGATCCTTGACAATTGCACGTCCCAATGCTACCCTCTGCCGCTGACCGCCGGAAAGATTCTTCGGTTTCCGATAACGGTATTCCGACAGTCCCAGAATATCGATTGCCCAGTCCACCTTCTTCTTGATTTCCGCTGCCGGCACCTTCATATTCTTCAAGCCATAGGAAATGTTCTTTTCCACTGTCATGTGCGGATAGAGGGCGTAGTTCTGAAATACCATAGAGATGCCACGATCTCTCGGCAAAACTGCATTCATACGCTTTCCGTCAATGTAAAAGTCACCGCTGGTGATTTCCTCAAATCCGGCAATCATACGAAGTGTGGTCGATTTTCCGCAGCCGGACGGCCCGACAAAGGCAATGAATTCTCCCTCCTCAATGGAGAGGCTGAAATCGGTTACGGAATTTTTATCTGCACCTGCATATTTCTTACAGATGTTCTTCATTTCAATAAAGCTCATAAGTTAGCCCTCCTTGGAACCTGTGGAAACGACGCCCTCTACAATCTGCTTGGAGAAAAGGGCATAGATGATAATAACCGGAATGGTAATCAGGGTGATGACAGCAAGCGTCTGTCCCATGGTTGTATTGTCGTTGGATGTGATGGAGTTCAAACCGATCTGAGCGGTCAGAAGATCGCTGGACGTGAACACCAGTGACGGCCAGAGGTAATCATTCCATACATTCAGGAATGTGAAAACACTGACAGTTGCAACAACTGTTTTGGACATCGGCAGCACCATTGTAAAGAAATACTTCACAGGATTGCAGTGATCCAGCTGTGCAGCCTCCCAGACATCATCGGGCAGGCTGACAAAAACCTGCCGGAACAGGAAAATATTAAACGGATTGACGATCATCGGAAGCACATAACCAAAAACGGTATTCAGCAGTCCCATTTTGGAAACGAACATAAAGTTGATGGTGATAATGGTTTCTGTCGGAATGATCATCAGCATCATGATGATCGCCAGCCATCTGTCACGAAACGGGAACTTGATCTTCGCCAAGGCATAGCCTGCCAGGCCGTTGACGATCACGCCAGCCACGATCATGATAGCTGCATAGAACAGTGTATTTGCCATAAATCGAAGGAATCTGGTGTTGAACAAAATTTCCTTATAGTTATCGAAAAATCCCTTTCCCGGTGCAGGCGGAATAAATGCACTGACGGAATTCATATCAGCAGTAATCGCAGCATCTGGCTTAAACGAATTTGCAATCATCCAAATGACCGGAAACAGGAAGAATAAGGACAGCACTAGCATGACTGCAACAAGGATTCCATTAGCGATTTTTTGCTTTTTTGTTTTCATGTTTCTCCTCCTTGTCCTTTGTCAAAAACGTTTGAATCATGGTGAGTATGACAACGAATACAGTAAAGACGATCGCCATTGCCGAAGCAAGTCCAATTTCCCAGTTTACCGTACCGGTTTCGTAAATATCATAGACAATGGTATAAGTCGAATGAGACGGACCGCCGCCGGTCATTACCATCGGCTGTACGATCATACGGAATGCACCGATGGTCACTGTGATAAAGACAAACACACAGAGCGGTTTTAGTTCCGGTAGTGTGATATTCTTGAATTTGCTCCAGCCGCTGGCGTGATCCATTTCCGCCGCCTCATAGAGTGCCGGATTGATTGCCTGCAATCCGCCGAGGAAAATAATCATCTGGTAGCCGACACCCTGCCAGACACTCATCAGTGCAATGGAAGGAAGTGCCTGATTGGCACCATAGATAAACGGCTGTGCATCAATGCCAAAGTGAGAGAGAATCGTGTTCAGAATGCCCTCCGGACTATAGATCTGCATCCAGAGATTTGAAACAACTGCCAGGGACATGACCACCGGAATAAAAAATGCGACCTTGAAGTATTTCTTACAAACTGTGACTTTATTGATAAGCAGTGCCAGTCCCAATGCTCCCAGCGTTTGCAGCGGAACAATGATCAGTACAAACTTAACGGTATTTCCAAAAGCTGTGGTAAACAGGTCATCCTTAAAAATGGTACTGAAATTTTCCAGTCCTACAAAATGTGTCAGCTTTGGATTTAATGCAAAATAATCTGTAAAGCTGTAAATCAATGTGAGTATCATCGGAATGAACAGGAACACCGTCATCAGAACCAGTGCCGGTCCGAAAAAAGCCATTCCGAGAATGGAATTCGATTTCTTTTTCATGTTATCTTGTGTAACGCTTGAGCTTTGCGTTGATCCTTTCTACAGATTTATCCATTTCGTTTGTGACGTTTTTGCCGCTCAATCCAACGTCCTCCAGAACCTGCTGGAACGATGTGCTGACCTGCGGATAAACAGGTGTTTTCGGTCTGGGATGACCGTAATCTCTCAGCTGTTCGTAAAGTGCCTTATAATTTTCGTCTTCCTCAAAAGTTGTGATCTGGTCATAAGCCGCATAAGTGGAGGGCATGCTCTTGGTTTTCTCATAGAGAAGAACACCGCTGTCCACACCGCTCATCCATTTTACCAGCTCTGTAGCGGCTTCAATGTGTTCCGTTTTTGTGGTAGCAGCATATGCCCAGGAACCCGTCGGTGTATATCTGCCGCCGTCCCAGTTGTCACTGACAATATACGGTGCAACACCAAGGTCGATGTCGCTGTAGCTCTGATAGATCGTATTGACTTCCCATGCACCGTCAAATTTGAACGCTGCACGCCCGCTTTCAAACAGGTTTTCAATGGGCGTTGCGGACATATCCTTGTTTTCCACCAGTCCTCTGAAGTACTGGAACACCTCCGCATTTTTGTCCGAGTTGAAATATCCGTCTGCGGTAAGACCGTCCTCACTAATGAGATCGCCGCCATTGGACCAGATAAACGGAGCATAGTAATAAATGCTGGATTCGCCGACCGGAAAGGTCATATCCAATGGATACCCGTTTTTGCTGTCCATGATCGGTTTCAGCTGCTCCAAAATATCCAGAAATTCCGAGAATGTCCAAGGGTGATCCTTATCGGGCACTCCAATTCCTGCTTCCTCCAGAATCGCCTTATTATAATAGAGACCGACGCTGGATTCCATGGCACCGAGTGCATACAGCTTGTCATCGACCGTTCCCTGCTCCAGAATGGAATCCAGATAAGCCGATTTTTCTTCCTCGCTCAATTCGGCAAGCGGCTGAATAATGCCGTTTGCTGCATAAGCAGAAATATTCGGGCCGTCCACGGTGATGACATCGGGAAGATCTCCCGACATAACCGAAGCATTGATCTTATCCGAATAACCGCCGCCGCTGTCATTTCGAGGAATAAATTCAATGTCTGCAAAATAGGTTCCGTCATACTTTTCATTGAAGCGTTCCACCGACGCTTTATAAGCTTCGCCTTCCGGTGTATCCTCAATGGTATGCACCCACATGCTGATGTACTGCTCTCCCTCATCATATCCCTTTACATCACCGGGCT
Organism: Ruminococcus sp. CAG:330; assembly: GCF_000437175.1. Taxonomy (NCBI): domain Bacteria; kingdom Bacillati; phylum Bacillota; class Clostridia; order Eubacteriales; family Oscillospiraceae; genus Ruminococcus; species Ruminococcus sp. CAG:330. The sequence goes on from NZ_FR898013.1 coordinate 11,346, forward strand.
TTACGGTTTTGCTGCACCCTGTAAGCGGAACTGCACTCGCCAGAATTGAAAGAGCCGTCAGAAATAATGGTAGCTTTTTCATCGCTGTTTCCCTCCGTTCTTTTTAAGTAACCGGTTACTTTACTGATTACAGTATACCATGGAACCGGTTACTTGTCAAGATTTTTTCTGATTTTTGTAGCAATTTCTAAAAATCCTGAAAACGTTTTGTGCAGTTCTACGAAACTGGTTACTTTACCAATTCTTTTATTGATTCAAAAACCGTTGTGTGCTATAATGAAGAGAGAAACAGGAGGCATAAAAAATGGCGAAAAAAAATGTAACCTTTGCAGATATTGCAGCATATACCGGTTTTTCCAAAACAACGATCTCCCGATATTTTAACAATCCGGACTCCATCACTGTGGAAAATCAGGAGAAGATCGCAAATGCCTTAGCCGTGCTGGACTATAAGGAAAATAAGCTGGCAAGAGTCATGGCAAACGGCAAAACAGAAATGATCGGCGTAATCATTCCCAACTTATACATGCACTATTATTCGGATATGCTGGATCACATCATCTCGACTTATGAGGAATACGGCTATAAATTCATCGTATTTGCAGGGAACGAAGATGCTGATGTAGAACGGCGATATATTCAGGAGCTTCTCGCTTATAAGACAGAGGGACTGATTATTTTAAGTCACACGCTCTCTTCCAAAGAACTGGCAGAATATCACGTTCCCATCGTTACCATTGAGCGGGAAGATGAATATGTGTGCAGTGTCAATACAGACAACTACATGGGCGGCGTGCAGGCTGCAACCGTTCTCGCCAAAAGCGGCTGCGACATTCTGATCCATGCAAATGCAGATTTTCCAAGTACCATTCCAGCTCATGGAAGAATTCAGGGATTTCAGGATTTTTGCGAAACAAACGGGTTGGAACATCGCATCATGATTCGGAATTTCGGTGCCAGCTTTGAAGAAAACAATGCAGAGATCGCAAAGCTTTTACAGGAGATCGAAGAAATTTATCCCGAAAAAAAAGCGGGAATCTTTATGCCCAATGACACCCACGCCAACATTCTGCTCAATCTTATCATCCGAAAATACGGCACGCTGCCGGAACGATATAAAATCGTTGGTTTCGACAACTCTCCTGTTTCCAGAGAGGCGGCCTTTCCCATCACCACAGTCGGACAACAAATGGACAAAATCGCACACGAGGCAGTAGAACTGCTTTCGCAGCAAATCAGCGAACGGAAAAAGCGCAGACCCAAGCCGCTTTCCGCACCGATTCACAAGGTGCTTACCCCGGTTCTGATTCGCAGAGAAACCACAAAATAAAGACAATCCCCTGATCCGCAGAACGCCGTTTTCTATATAAGAACCTGTCTTCACAAGAAATATATGTGGGTTTTCGAGCACAATTTTGTTGCAGACAAGGCAAAAATACGCAGGCGGGCTGTCGCCCGGCAAGTATTTTTCACGCAGGATGCAGCAAAATTTGCCGAAAAGGCACGTGTATACGCTTGTGAAGACTGGTTCTAAAACAACCAGCCTGAGATTCCAATCATAGAATCTCAGGCTGGTTTTCATTTGTATGCAGTGAGAAAAGCGATGTGGCTTTCACAACCTTCTTCCATTTTGATGCGTTTTCGTTTATTCTTCCAACAACGATTCCATAAATCGCACGAAGGCTGCTTTGCCTGTCTCACTTCTCCGGAATACACCGGCATCTAGCAAAACCTGCTCAAACACCTTTCCCACTTCTGCGTGCAAGATATCCCATGCATTTTCCGCTGAAAATTCCGGATGCTGTTTCAAAATGGAAACAGCCCAGTCAGCATGTGATGCGGTCAGCGGATTCGCCGTCAAATCTGCACCGGAAAGCATCGCCGCTCTCACGGCATCCAGTTCCGCTGCAAGACGTGAAGGCAGCACTGCAAGCCCCATGACCTCGATCAGGCCGATGTTTTCCTTTTTGATGTGGTGCAATGACGGATTGGGATGAAATAGTCCCAGCGGACGTTCTTCCGTAGTGCGATTGTTTCGCAGAACCAGATCACACTCATAGGTACTGCCATGCATTCTGGCGATCGGTGTGATGGTATTGTGCGGCACACCATCAGTGGATGCCAATATCTGCACACTTGCATCGCTGTAGGTACGCCACTTTTCCAGAATCTTGCTGCAAGCCGCAGCGAGCGTGCTCCGGTTCGATGCCTGCAGCCGTATCACTGACATGGGCCATTTTACAATGCCCACCTGCACATCCGGAAACTGCGGAAGCACATAGTATTTTTCAATCGGTGCTTTTGCCATGGCAAAGGTATAGTTGCCGCCCTGAAAATGCTCATGGCTGAGAATCGAACCGCCCACAATGGGCAGATCTGCATTCGAGCCAATGAAATAGTGGGGCAAAATATCCAGCACATCAAACAGCTTCTCAAACACTGCCGCATCGATCTTCATTGCTGTATGCTTTTCGTTGAACACAATGCAGTGCTCGTGGTAATACCCATAGGGCGAGTATTGCAGCTGCCACGGTTCTCCCTGAATTTGCAGCGAAACCGGACGCAGATTCTGCCGTGCCGGCTGTTTCAAATTTCCGGCAAACCCTGCATTTTCCGGACACAGCTGACACTTGGGATATGCAGATGCCTTGGCAGATTTTGCTGCGGCAATGTCCCTGGGATCTTTCTCCGGCTTGGAACGATTGATCGTAATGTCCAGTGTGCCGTATTCGGAAGCATATGTCCACTTCAAATCCTTTGCAATTCTGCCCCGGCGCACATAATTCAGGTTCTGGCTAAGCGCATAGTACCAGTCCGTCGCTGCTTCCGGCGATACAGCGTAGTGCTTCCGAAAAGATGCCATCACCTCTCTGGGCATAGGTGTCAGTACGCCCATAAGCCTGGTATCAAACAAATCCCGTGAGGCACCGGTATCCGGAATGAGATGCTGTGCACAGGCATAGTCGATCAGCGGCTGCAAAATCGCATCAATCTCTGTTTCTGAAGATGCTTCTCCGCTGGTCTGCCAATCGTTCAGCTGAAAAATCTCCATGTACTGATTCTGTACCACATAGCGATCTTCCGGTTGGATCAAATCGTTTTGCAAACCGTAATCCATCATCTTTTGAATCGCATCGCAAATCATCTGTTTCACTCCTCATATCCATTGGGGTGGTGCTTATGCCACTTCCACGCACTGGAAATGATCTCCTCCAGACTATCGTGCACCGGATTCCAGCCCAGCACACGTTTTGCCTTTTCACTGGATGCCACCAGTCTGGCAGGATCGCCGGCACGGCGTGGGGTTTCCACCGCCGGAATGGGATGTCCGGTCACCCTGCGTGCGGTTTCAATCACCTCACGGACAGAATACCCGATTCCGTTTCCCAGATTGAAGATATTGCTTTCACCGTCCTGCATCAGATACTGTACCGCAAGAATGTGTGCCTGTGCCAGATCGGTCACATGGATGTAGTCCCGAATGCAGGTGCCGTCCGGTGTGTCGTAGTCCGTACCATAGATGGAAATGGCATCCCGTTTGCCGTTGGGGACTTGCAGAATCAGCGGGATCAGGTGACTTTCCGGATCATGTGCCTCTCCGATGGTACCGCTGGCATCTGCACCGCAAGCGTTGAAATACCGCAGAGAAACATACCGCAGACCATGTGCTTTGGCAGTCCAGTGGAACATCTTCTCCATGGCAAGTTTGGTTTCCCCGTAAGGGTTCGTGGGACAAGTCCGGTCGCTCTCCAGAATCGGAATATTCTCCGGCTCGCCGTAGGTAGCAGCAGTGGAGGAAAAGACGATCTTATCCAAACCATGGCGTACCATTGCCTCAAGGAGTACCTCTGTTCCGCAAAGGTTATTGTTGTAGTATTTCAGCGGATTGGCAACACTCTCTCCCACCAGCGAAAATGCTGCAAAGTGAATCACGGCATCAATTTTTTCCGCATCGAACAGCTTATCCAAAAAGGCAGCATCCCGGATGTCGCCCTCGTAGAATTTCGCCTGCTTGGGAACAGCGCTGCGATGCCCTGTCACCAGATTGTCTGCGACAATGACCTCATGGCCGGCTCTTACCAGCTCCAGTGCGGTATGCGAACCGATGTATCCGGCTCCTCCTAAGACTAAAATACGCATATTATGCTTCTCCTTTCTGTGAAAAATGGAACTGTGTTTTCTGCCGGTACGGGGTATTTGCACGCAAAATCGGCGAGGGAAAATTGGGATGATTGATGGCGTCCGGAAAATTCTGCGTTTCCAGACAAAAGGCACTGCGTTTTCCGTAAGCACAGCCGTCTTTTCCCAAATCCGCCGGAATTTCTACGAAATTGGCAGTATACACATGAATGGCGGGCTGCGTTGTTTTGCAGGTGAGCCGGATTCCGCTCTCTGTGCTGTATGCCTCCGCCTGAATCGGTGCATCGGAACGAACGGCAAAACTATGATCTACCCCAGCTGCATTCTGAATCTGCACGCAATCCTCCTGAAATGCTGCCGGAATCGGCTTGTATGCCCGAAAGTCAAAGGGCGTTCCTGCAACCGGTGCGATTTCCCCTAACGGAATGGAAGTCCGGTCAATGGGAATGTAGGAATCCGCAAAAAGTTTCAGCATATGATGCGCCAGTGTTCCGCTTTGGTGTCCGTCCAGATTGAAATAGCTGTGGTTTGTCAGGTTGCAGATCGTATCTTTATCACAAACTGCGTCATAGGCAATGGTCAGAGTATTGGTATCGTCAAAGGTATAGGTAACAGTCACCTGCAAATTTCCCGGATAATGTTCCTCGCCGTCCGGACTCTCTGTGGTGAAAGCAACGCTGTTCCCGCTGCATTCCGCCTGCCAGATACGCCGACTCAAGCTGCGGTAACCGCCGTGCAAATGGTTTTTTCCTTCGTTGCAGTTCAGCTGTATCTGCTGACCGTTCAGGGTGAACTGTCCGTGACAGATACGGTTGCAGTATCTTCCAACAGTTTCGCCAAAATATTCTCCGCCGGTTTCATAGCCTTTCACATGGGCATAGCCCAGCACCACGTCCCGCAGCTGCTTCTGCCGATCCGGCACCAGCAGGGAAATCACCGAAGCACCGTAATCACAAAGTGTCACGCTTGCACCGGAGGCATTCTCAATGCGGTAGAAATGTGCCATCTGCCCACTGGAAGTTAATTCAAATTCTGAAATCTGTACTTGTTTCATGTGATACATATCCCCTTTCTCAATCAAACTGCATACCGCCAATGTTCCGGATCTGAAGGATCTGGCAGCTGCCCTCCCCGAATAACTGATCCATTTTTTCGCAGTAATCTTTCGCCATGTGCACCGGCACAAATGCCTGAATGGTTCCGGCAAATCCTCCGCCGTGCACTCTGGAAACGCCTGCATCTCCGAGGATCTGCTCGCTCGCCCAGAGCCCCAGCGGAATGCCCTGCTCTGCCGGTTTGCTGCAAGAGTAGAGATTCTGGAGCCATTTCGCAGAGGAATCTCCGGACTCTTTCACCAGTTTCAGAAACTGCGGAAAATCATTGCCGGACAGTGCCTTTGCCTCCTCGGCTGCACGCCGGTTATCTCCATAGAAATGGGCAGCACGCAAAATGGCACGGTCGGAACAGGCAGTCCGCAATTTCGGAAGTGCCTGCAGGAACGCTTTCTCGTCCACTTCCCGCAGATGATTTTTTCCGAATTGTGCAGCTACCAGATTCATCTCCGCCGGAATGGAAACGTAGTCATCTGTTAAATCTGCATGGCTGCCCTTGGTATCTGTGATACAAAGCACATAGCCGGCATCTTCAAACTGACAGGACAGTTTTTCGATTTTCGGGTTGTCCGTGTCCTCAAAATCAATGAACACGAATCCGCCTACAGAGCTTACCATCTGATCCATCAGCCCGCTCTTTTTTCCGAAGTACCGATTTTCCGCATACTGTCCGATTTTGGCAATTTCCACTGCTCCGGCAGCACCTGCATGATAGTGCTGGTCGATGATAGTGCCGATGAGTACCTCAAAGGCTGCCGAGGACGAGAGCCCGCTGCCGCTCAGGACATTGGAGGTGGTGTAGGCATCAAAGCCACCTACAGCAACGCCCATTTCCTGAAATCTGGAAACCACACCACGAATCAGTGCAGCGGACTTTCCCTTTTCCTCCGGCTGTACCGTAAGGTCACACAAATCCACATAATCCTGCGAATATCCGGCAGATTGCAGCCGAATCACATGCTCATCGTGAAATGCCACAATGGCAATGACGTCCAGATCAACAGAGGCCGCCAGAACACAGCCATGCTGGTGATCGGTGTGGTTTCCGCCGATCTCGGTTCTGCCGGGTGCAGAAAATACGGCGATCTCCTCCCGTTCCGGATACAGGCGGGAAAAGTTCTCTGCCGCCTGCAAATAGCGTGCACGCTGTGCAGCAAGTACGGCATCGGAGCTGCCGTAGAGCCTGCAAAGCTTTTCATCATATTTTCCTGCGGTCAGGTCTGCCTGAAATTGTTTCAGTTTCATGGTCATGCTGCCTCCTCTGTCGTCTTTTCGGATGTCAATTCAGTCTGGGGACTGGAAATGGCGGAAACCACCTTTTTCATATACGCATCGTTCAGCTTATACTTCCTGCGGTATACCACATATGCCAGCAGCATTCCCGCTGCCGGAATGACACACATCAGCACACGAATGGAGTTCTGGGTTGCGAGGGACTGGATCTGGTTCGGTACATATCCGGTCAGGTCCAGTGCAAAACCGATGGACAGAGAGGTAAATGCAGCGGTCAGCTTCACGATCAGTGTCTGGAGGGAGAATACGACACCCTCATTCCGAACGCCCAGCTTATATTCGCCGTAGTCCACCACGTCTGCCAGAAAGACTGTCGCACAGCCCAGTTCCAGACCAGTACCAGTCTTGACGATCACACCTGCAATGACAGTGAGCACAATGTTCTGCGGTGCAAAAATACCGGTAAGCAGCAGGATCATCAGTCCGATTGCCGGAAGAATACATGCCAGCAGGAATGCTTTCTTTCTGGAGAGCATCTTGGTGACCTTCGGGAAGATAATCAGACCAACCACTTCTGCGATGGAGGCACTGATCATAAATGCAGAGAGCATACCGCTGTTGTTGCAGACATAAGCGAAATAATAGGTTGCAACACCCATAATGAACTGGATTCCCACGTTGTACAGGAGGATCAGAGCCACTGCCCAGCGAAGCTGGTCATTTCTCTTGATGATGGAGAAGATGTCCTTGAAAGAAACCTTTTCTGCCTTTTTGCCCACCTGCTTTTTCGGCAGATTGATGACGGTAACTGCAATGGTAAAGATAAAGGTTGCGGCAATGATCAGTGCAAAACGGTGGTATCCTGTATAACCGCCGCCCAGTCCCTTGATGATCTGTACGCCAAATCCGGCGATGATCAGGGACTGACCGATGCTGGCAAAAATACGGGGCAGTACAGAAACCTTTTCTCTCTCATGAGGATCTGAAGTCAGATTCGGAACGATAGACCAATACGGAATATCCATAATGGTATAGGTCATGCCCCAGAGGATATAGGCAACGGCAGCAAATACGCAAAGTCCGATGCCGCTCAGATGGAAGTCGGTGAACAAAATGATAAAAACAAATGCGTTAATCAGTGTTCCGACTGCCAGCCACGGGACAAACTTTCCGAAACGGCTTCTGGTGTTGTCCACCAGCATTCCCATAAACAGGTCGTTGAAGGCGTCCCAGATTTTTGCGGCAAAGAACATGATGCCGATAAATGCCGGTGCAACCTTAATGATGTCGGTGAAATAGATCATGGAGAACGTTGCGATCATGCCATAGATCATATCCTTGCCCAATGCACCAAATGCAAAGGTATACTTGATTTTCCCCGGAACTTTCCCGGGATACATGACGTTTCCGCCGCCGGCGGGTTGTGTGCTGTTTTTTAACATAAGAAAAACCTCCTTGAATCGGGACCTGTTTTCGTTCCGGCCCCTGTTTTGTTTGCATCTTTATCATACCACAGGACATCCCCCAAAGGAATACATTATCCTGTGCAAAAGATACAAATTCCAACACAATTCAAGAAGGTTTAGGCAACACCGCACAAAGATTGTGCGACAGATGCGTCGTCAAA
>NZ_FR898014.1:0-2520 GCF_000437175.1 Ruminococcus sp. CAG:330
CATATATTTCTTGTGAAGACAGGTTCTCAGAGATTCTTCCGGGCTGCGTTCGCCGCAGCCAATATCAAGGCTTCCTATTTTTACTTTTCTGATCCAGCCGTACAGCATATTTACGGGTATCTGAAGTTCATTCGCTGCTTTTACCGCACCTATCTTTTTTGCAAGCTTTACTGCCTGCACTTTGTACGCATTTTCATATTGTTTATTTTTTGACATTCCTTTTTCCTTCATTTCTTCCTTTTCCTATTTTATTCCTTTGAGGTTAGGGTGTCAAGTTTTATTATACTACATCATTCTGTTCATAGCGAAAAAGTGATACAATAGCCACTTTGCTCTAGCTTCCAAAATTTGAACGAAATCTCAAAAAACTCGTCCTTTTTCTTGACAAAGAATATTCGATCATGTTATAATAGTTCTATCAAGAATATGTAATATATTCGAAAACGAAGGAGGCATATTATGAAGAAACAATGGAAACGGCTGGCTGCCCTTTCGTCGGCAGCAGTCATGGCGGCGGGAACGCTGCTGTACTTCCCGACCGATACCCTGCAAAATATCTCGTGGGGGATCACGGCGAGTGCGGAGGAAACAGGTGCAGGGACAGAATCAGGATCGCAGACATGGAACGAAGATGACGGTCTGACCTGGACACTGGACGCCGACGGCACAATGACCATCAGCGGCGAAGGAACGATGAAGAGCTATCGTTTGGACGATAGCCCTGCAACCCAGAAGGAAGACAGCGTAAAAAAAGTTGTGATTAAAGATGGCGTCACAAGCATCGGAGATTATGCATTTTGGAATTGCAGCAACTTAACCAGCATCACGATTCCAGACAGTGTCACCAGCATCGGAGTTTCTGCGTTTGAAAGTTGCAGCCAATTAGCAAGCATTGAAATTCCGAGTAGTGTCACCAGCATTGGAAATTCTGCGTTTGAAAGTTGCAGCCAATTAGCAAGCATTGAAATTCCGAGTAGTGTCACAAGCATCGGAGAGCGTGCATTTAAGAATTGCAGCCAATTAGCAAGCATCGAAATTCCGAAAAGTGTCACCAGCATCGGAAAATATGCGTTTTCTGGTTGCAGTGGCTTAACCAGCATCACGATTCTGGGTGGTGTCACAAGCATTGGAGATTTTGCGTTTTCCAGTTGCAGCCAATTAGCAAACATTGAAATTCCGAGTAGTGTCAAAAGCATTGGAAATTCTGCGTTTGAAAGTTGCAGCCAATTAGCAAGCATTGAAATTCCGAGTAGTGTCACCAGCATTGGAAATTCTGCGTTTTGGAATTGCACCGGATTAACCAGCATCACGATTCTGGGTGGTGTCACAAGCATTGGAAATTTTGCGTTTAGGTATTGCAGAAGCTTAGCCAGCATCACGATTCCAGACAGTGTCACCAGCATTGGAGTGGTTGTGTTTGATAGTTGCACCAACTTGAAAACCATTTCTCTGAGCTGTAAATCCACATTGAAAAAAAGTGATTTCGGTGCTCAAGCGAATTTGGTTTCCTCATCGCACACATTAAATAAAACAGAAGCAAAAGCTGCGACCTGTACCGAAAACGGCAATAAGGACTACTGGACTTGTGAGCATTGTAAGAAATATTTCTTATCAGATGATACCAATCCAGAAACGGCTAAGGCAGTCGAACAGTCAGAATTTATCATTCCTGCTCTGAACCACAAAAACACCACCATTCGTAATGCATCAGAACCGACAGAAACAGCCCCTGGCTATTCCGGCGACCGCTATTGTTCAGACTGCGATATACTTTTGAAAAAAGGGTATACTTACTGGAACGAAGACAACCTGACCTGGACACTGGACGCCGACGGCACACTGACCATCAGCGGTACAGGGGCGATGAAAGATTATGATACTGATGATAGTCCTGCAACCCAGAAGAAAGACAACGTAAATAAAGTTGTGATTGAAAATGGCATCACAAGTATTGGAGCTTATGCATTTTACGATTGCAGCAGTTTAACAAGCATTAAAATTCCAGAAGGTGTCACAAGCATCGGAGAGGGTGCGTTTTACGATTGCAGCAGCATGACAAGCATCACGATTCCAGGTAGTGTCACAAGCATCGGAGAGGGTGCGTTTCAGGGTTGCAGCATCTTGACAAGCATTACGATTCCAGGTAGTGTCATAAACATCGGAGATGCTACGTTTTCCGGTTGCAGCAGCTTGGCGAACATCACGATTCCAAATAATGTCACAAGCATCGGAGATTCTGCGTTTTTTAAATGCAACAACTTAACCAGTGTCGAAATTCCAGAAAATGTCACAAGCATCGGAGATGCTACGTTTTCCGGTTGCAGCAGCTTGGCGAACATCACGATCCCAAATAATGTCACAAGCATCGGAGAGGGTGCGTTTGCCGGGTGTGACAAGTTAACTAGCATCGAAATTCCGAGTGGTGTCACAAACATCGGAGATGCTACGTTTCAGGATTGCAGCGGTTTAACAAGCATTGAAATTCCGAGTAATGTCGAAAGCATCGGAAATTATGCGTTT
>NZ_FR898015.1:0-20067 GCF_000437175.1 Ruminococcus sp. CAG:330
CCTCCCAGGGTGTTGGCGTTGCCGGACTGGAGGCGGACTATGACAGCATCCTGCGCAGCGTGGACTCCCGTTGGAGCGTCACCTTTTCCGTGGACGGCAGCGGCAGCGCACTTGCCGGCGAGGGAAAGCTGATTCGCTACGGCGAAAATCCCACTGCCGGTATTTTCACCACGCTGGACGCCCATGTCCAGCGCATCTGCGAGGCAGCCGGCAGCCGTCTGGAAAAGGGATGCATCGTGGTCATGGAGGTCAGCTCCGGCGACATTCTGGGACTCGCCAGTTTCCCCGGCTACACCGCCGACACACTGGAAGAGGCGATCCAAGATCCCGACAGCCCCATGATCAACCGTGCCCTCTATGCCTATCCCGTGGGTTCCATTTTCAAGCTGGTCACGGCTGCCTGCGCCAAGGACAGCGAACTTGCGGACACGTTCCAATGGGACTGTACCGGCACCATCTCCGTGGAGGGACAGCTCTTCCGCTGCCACGACGATCAGGGACACGGCAGACAAACCATGCCTCTCGCCATGCGCAATTCCTGCAATCCCTTTTTCATTCAGCTGAGCCAGCGGCTTTCTGGTGCAGCACTGCGGCAGACGGCAAAGGCGCTGGGCTTCGGACAGGAGATTCCGCTCACCACCGGACAAGTTGCCTCCAGCGGCACACTTCCCACCCTCCAGCAGCTCCGGCTTCCGGCAGAGCGTGCCAACTTCGGCTTCGGGCAGGGCATTCTCACTGCCACACCGCTCCAGATCACACGCATGACCTGCGCCATTGCCGGCGACGGAACGCTTCCGGAGGTTCGTCTGGTGCGGGGCATCACAGAGGACGGCAGAAATGTGCTCCGTGAATCGTCCGCCCGTCATTCGCAGGGCATCTCCGCAGAAACCGCTGCATATCTGCGCTCGCTGATGTGCTACGCCGCCGCCGACTCCGACTTTGCCGGGAAGCCACGCCATGTCCCTATGGGTGCCAAGACCTCCACTGCCCAGACCGGACGCTTCAGCGAGGACGGCGAGGAGATTTGCCACGGCTGGGTGACTGCCTTTTTCCCCGTTTCCAACCCCAAGTATGCAGTGACCGTTCTGGCAGAGGATGGCGGCTACGGCAATGTCTCCGCTGCGCCGGTGCTCCGCCAGATCGCCGGTGCGCTGATGCAGGCGGAATCCTAGGGCAGGCATCTGCTGTGTCAAACCGTTGTTTTCAAAGGGCAATGTACAACCTTTACAAATTTCAACAACGATTTGTGGAATGATTTTTTCGTTTTTTGTGAAATCTCTTGACGTGCGCCAAAAAAAAGAGTATAATAAAGAGGAGAAAATCCCATGGCGGATTTTTCCTGAATTTATGCGGAAGGAGTATGTGCCGCACGGCACGATATGAAAACGATGAAAAATATTCTATTTGCTGCATCCGAATGCGTCCCCTTTGTCAAGACCGGAGGTCTTGCAGACGTTGTGGGCGCACTTCCGAAAAGTCTGGATCACAACAACTATGATGTCCGTGTGATTCTCCCCAACTACACCTGCATTCCGTGGGAATACCGCAGTCAGTTCCGCTATGTCAGCCATTTCTACATGGATTATGGCCAGCATGTGGAAAATGTCCACGTTGGTATCATGGAATATGTCTATGAGGGTGTGCACTTCTACTTTATCGACAATGAATATTATTTCAAGTGCGACCAGCCTTACAGCGATTCCACCCGTTGGGACATCGAGCGCTTTATCTTCTTCTGCAAGGCAGTTCTCGCAGCAATGCCGGTTATCGGCTTCCACCCCGACATCATCCACTGCCACGACTGGCAGACGGGCATGATCCCCGTTTTCCTCAAGAGCACCTTTGCCACCCACAGCTTCTACTGGGGCACCAAGAGCATCATGACCATCCACAACCTGAAATTCCAGGGCGTATGGGACATCCGCCACTTTGTCTACAACACCAATCTGCCGGACTACATGTTCACACCGGATAAGCTGGAATTCAAGCAAGATGCCAACATGCTCAAGGGCGGTCTGGTTTACGCTGACTACATCACTACCGTCAGCGAAACCTATGCCGAAGAGATCAAAACTCCGTATTACGGCGAACAGCTGGACGGTCTTCTCTGCGCACGTGCCAAGTCTCTCCGCGGTATTCTCAACGGCATCGACTACGATGTCTATAATCCGCAGACCGACAAGAAGATCAGCGTGCACTACTCCGACAAGGACGCAGTCGCAAAGAAAAAGCAGGCGAAGCTGGCGCTCCAGAAAGAGCTAGGTCTGCCGGCAGACGAGAACAAGTTCATGATCGCCATCATCTCCCGCCTGACCGACCAGAAAGGTCTGGATCTGGTGGACTGGATCGCCGACCGCATCACCGACGACTTCACCCAGTTTGTCATCATCGGCACCGGCGAAAGCCGCTATGAGAACATGTTCCGCTACTATCAGGAGAAGTATCCGGATCGTGTTTCCGCCAACATCTTCTACTCCGATCCCCTGGCGCACAAGCTCTACGCTGCCGCAGATGCCATGCTGGTTCCCTCTCGGTTTGAGCCGTGCGGCCTGACACAGCTGATCTCCCTGCGCTACGGCACTGTGCCCATCGTGCGGGAAACCGGCGGTCTGAAGGATACCGTCGTTCCGTACAACGAGTACGAAAAGACCGGCACAGGCTTCACCTTTGCCCACTACAACGCAGACGATCTGCTCTACACCATCAACTATGCCAAGAAGATCTACTTCGACCACCGTGAGGACTGGAACGACATCGTAAAGCGTGGCATGCAGCAGGATTTCTCCTGGGGCAGCTCCGCACTCCAGTATCAGGGCATGTACGACTGGATCATGCGTGGCATGCAGAACTAAGTAAATCTATCCCAGAACCTGTCTTCACAAGAAATATAGGTGGATTTTCGAGCATAATGCAGTATGCAGCAAAATTTGCCGAAAAGACACGCATATAGACAGGTTCTTATTCTACAAAAAGCAACAGCACCGCAGCGGAATGCACTGCGGTGCTGTTTTGTATTTGTAGATTAGAGTGTGTCTTTTCTTACATCAATAGAAAGTTGCAACTTCCTGCTCCGGTGCGCTGGTCATCACGAGCTCCTGCACCTGCAGTACCGGTCCTTTGCCACGATAGAGCTTGTGCTTCTGCACGTGAATCTTTCCGGTGACCTGTACCCACTGGCGGGGCTGGAGCACGCTTGCCTTCTCCCACTCTGCCACAACACAGCTATACGTGATATCCTCCACGCAGCAGGTCATGACATGGCGGCCAACGGCGAACGTATCGGCGGGGAACTTGGGATCTTTCGCCACAATCCCACGGAACGAGATCACCTTGCCGTCATACTTCTTCGGATCCTCCATGATGTCCCGATACCACAGCGCATAGTCTGTGTCTGCCAGCCGAATAACCGGCGCATTGACATCAAACGGCAGCGGATCTTCGATTTCGTCGTACTCCACCTTGCCATCGGTGTACTCATAGGCGATATCCGTCCGGCGGCTGACACCACGGACGATCTTGTGGAATTCCATCTTGTCCATAGACTTCTCAAAGCGGTTGAATACCACCAGTTCGCAGGTGTTCAGTTTATCCACCACCAGACTGCGCATATTAGCGTTGTACTGGAAGAAGGTTCCGGCATCCGCAAAGAACATCTCCTGATATACCGCCCAGTCATCCGGCAGATTCTGGAACAGGTGGTTCATGGGCCACATACCGTTGTATTCCAGAACGACACGAGTCGCCCCGCAGGACTTGAGGATTTTTTGCAGATTCTCCGGATTGAAGTCCTCCTGATCCTCAATGGTGTGCAGAAACACGTCCTTGCACGGAAAGGCGGAAACGTCGTATTCCTCCTCGCCCTCCTCACAGAGCAGCAGCAGTGTGGGTTCGCCGGAGTTGAAACGCTTATCCTCCATGGTTTCCTGAATGAACTTGGTCTTTCCCGCCTCTAAAAATCCGGTAAACAGATATACCGGAATATCGTTGGGTTCATTTTGTGCAGCTGGCATTTTCCTGCCTCCTTATCTTTTATTCTGCGTGAAACAGTGCGCTCAGTGCATCCTCGTGAATGCCCGAGCCGATGACGCAAAGACGGCCGGTTGTGCCGGCGCTGCCGTGGCGAACATCCGGTGTGCCCGGAACATAGTCGAAGTGGATCCAGCTGCCGTCCTTTGCCGGAACAATGCCCTTGGCACGGAGAATCATGCCGTAGGTGTCTGCATTCGAGAGAGCTTCCAGCGCTGCGGTGATCTCCTCCACAGTATAGGTCTGTGCGGATTCCACGCCCCAGCTGGTGAACACATCGTCCGCATGGTGGTGGTGATGCTCGTGGTCGTGATCGTGGCAGCCGCAGGTGCAGTTCTCACCGTGGTCATGGTCGTGGTCATGATGGTGCTCGTGTTCCTCGTGATCATGGTCGTGATCGTGGTCATGACAGCCGCAGGTGCAGCCCTCGCCGTGTTCATGGTCATGGTCGTGATGATGATGCTCATGCTCCTCATGCTCGTGGTCGTGGTGGTGATGCTCCTGCTGTTCCGCCAGAAGCTGCTGCAGCTCATCGTCCAGTGTGTTCTTCTGCGTCATTGCCTCCAGCAGCTGTGCGCCGGTCAGCTGATCCCACTCGGTCGTCACGATAGGCGCAGCGGGATTGCAGGCACGCAGACGGTGTACGCAATCGTCCAGCTTCTCCTGCGACAGACCGGCGGTGTGGCTCAGGATCAGGCAGCTTGCATAGGTGATCTGGTTGTCAAAGAACTCGCCGAAGTTCTTCTGATACATCTTGCACTTCTTGGCATCTACCACAGTCGTGAAGCCATCCAGCTCCACCCCCTGTGCGTGGAGATTCTGCACGGCACGGATGACGTCGCTCAGCTTGCCCACGCCGGACGGCTCGATCAGAATGCGGTCGGGGTGATACTGCTCCAGCACCTGCTGCAGTGCCTTGCCGAAATCGCCCACAAGGCTGCAGCAAATACAGCCGGAGTTCATTTCGGTGATCTCCACGCCGGCATCCTGCAAAAATCCGCCGTCAATGCCGATCTGACCAAACTCGTTCTCGATCAGCACCAGCTTCTCTCCGGTATATGCCTCAGCAATCAGCTTCTTGATGAGCGTGGTCTTGCCAGCGCCCAGAAATCCTGAAAAAATTGTAATTTTTGTCATACAATCTGCACTTCTTTCTCTCAAATTCCCGACCATTCGGGTATTGGTTTTCCAACATTCACCGTTCCCGAGGGAACCGTCTTTTTTAGTATACCACAAACCGGCGCACCTTGCAAGGTGTTTTCCAGTCAATTTGTTGCACAAATTATGAATAAGAAAAATTTCCAATGGATTCCCTGGAACAGCTGTTCGTCTTTTTGCGGACACGCTTGACGCACCGGCGTTTTCGTGTTACAATAAAAGAGAACTTAACTTTCGGTCTGCCCCGTGCAGGCTCACAATAGGGAGGAAACATTATGCAGATTCTTGTAGTCGGCATGGGACTCATCGGCGGTTCCATCTGCAAATCCATCAAAGCCGTCACGGAGCATACCGTATACGGCTGCGATGTCCGGCAGGACGTTCTGGAACAGGCACTGGAGGACGGCAGTATTGACGGCACCGGCACCATGGAGGACGGCGCTTATGATATGATCATCGTCTGCCTGCACCAGCGCATCGCCATTTCGCTCATCCAAAAGGCGCTTCCCCGCATCAAAGCCGGCACGATTCTGGTGGATGCCTGCGGTCTGAAAGGCAAAATGGTACGTGATCTCACCTACCGCTGCCAGAAAGCCGGCGTGTTCTACGTGGGAACGCACCCCATGGCGGGTCGAGAAAAAAGCGGCTATGCTGCCAGCATTCCCAACCTGTTCCAGGGGGCAAACCTGATCGTCACACCGGTGGAAGGCACGCAGGAACACGCCCTGCAAACGGTCATCGGGCTGGCAAAGGAGATCGGTTTCGGGCAGATTATTCAGGCAACCCCTATGTGGCACGACAACATGATCGCCTACACCTCCCAGCTGGCACACGTGGTGTCCAGTTCCTATGTCAAGGACTTCTGCATGGACGATGCGCTCTCGTTCTCCGGCGGCAGCTTTCAGGACATGACACGTGTGGCAACCATGGACGAAACCATGTGGGCAGCGCTGTTTCTGGACAATCGGGACAACCTGCTGTACCACCTCGACCTGCTCATCGAGAACCTCACCGACTATCGGGATGCTCTGAAGCAGCGGGACGAAGAGCGTCTGCAATACCTCATCGCCGAGGGACGGCAGATTCAGGAGGAGAATGTGCGGAAGCGGCAGCAGCTGAAAGAAGAAAAAGGAGAAGCATAACACAATGGATTGGACACAGGTAGATATCTATACAACAACCGCAGCCATCGATTTGCTCAGCGTCAGATTGCAGGATCTGGGAATCCGCGGATGCGTGGTGCAGGACGCACAGGACTTTCAGGAATTTCTGGAACAGAAGGACGGCAAGTGGGACTATCTGGAGGATGGTCTGATGGAGCTTGCCAACTGCGAAACCTGCATCACCGTCTATCTGCCGGTTGACTCGCAGGGCGCAGAAACCATGGCAGCACTTCGTGCCATGCTGGCACGCATGAAAGAGGAGGACACCGAGCACCTCTACGGCAGACTGGAAATTTCCTGCTCCGGCATTCGGGAGGAGGACTGGGCAAACAACTGGAAGCAGTACTTCAAGCCCTTCCCTGTTGGTAAAAAGCTGTTCATCAAGCCCAGCTGGGAGCCGGTCACTGAGACAGCAGAGGGCAGAACCGTTCTGGAAATCGATCCGGCAAGCAGCTTCGGCACCGGACAGCATCACACCACCCGTCTCTGTCTGGAACTGATGGAATCCGAGGTACAGCCAAGCACCCGTCTGCTGGATCTGGGCTGCGGCAGCGGCATTCTCTTCATCGGCGGTCTGCTGCTGGGAGCAAAGTCCGCCTATGCCATCGACATCGAGGAAAACGCCACACGCATTGCACAGGAAAATGCGGCGGAAAACCGCCTCGACCCTGGCACCTACACCATTTCCTGCGGCAATGTCATCACAGACGATGCACTGGTGGAAAAAATCGGCGAGGGATACGATCTCATCACTGCCAACATCGTCGCCGATGTCATCAAGGCAATGGCGCCCCTGTTCCCTCGGTTTCTCAAGGACAACGGCATTCTGATCCTCTCCGGCATTATCACCGAACGGGCAGACGAGGTGCTGGAAACCGTCACCGCCCACGACTTCACCGTACTGGAAAAGCGGGAGGCAGCCGGCTGGTGTGCAGTCAAGCTTCAGCACGTTGCAGGCGCCGGCACACGCTGCGCCGACGGCAGAATGTAACCTTTCAAATGATAGCATACCAAAAAGGAAAGCACACCGCTATGCACGTCAGCGGTGTGCTTTCTGATATAGAATAGTAAGAGGTTGTCGAAATGTAAAATTATTCTTTTTTCTCGCCTGCGCCGTTCTTCCCGCCAGCCTGCTGTGCAGCAAGCAGATCACGAATCTCGGTGAGCAGCTGCTCTTCCTTGCTGGGCTTCGGCGGTTCTGCCGGCTTCTTCTCCTTCTTGCGCCGGAAAATATTCATGAACTTGACGATCAGGAATACACACAGCGCCGTCAGCAGGAATGTGATTATGGCGTTCAGAAAATTGCCAACGGCAATAAACGGCTCATTGCCCCACGGAATGTGTACGCCCAGCTGGCTGAAATCAATGCCCGCCAGTACGGTTCCGATGAGCGGCATCAGCATATCGTCTACCAGCGAATTGACAATCGCCGTAAATGCAGAGCCGACGATCAAACCGACCGCCATGTCCAAAACATTGCCCTTGGAAATGAACTCCTTGAATTCATTAAGGATGTTCTTTGCACCCTTTCCCGTCTTTTTCAGTAGCTCTTCTGTTGACTTCTGTTCCTCCGGAGTTTTCTGTTCCATTGGTTTTACTTCCACTTCTTATTTTTTATTTCAACTGTTTTGTATTGCGCAAAGCAGCTGTTATTCTGCTTCATCCGCAGAGGACTCATCCTCTGCCGGCGCAGCCGTTTCTTCCGGCGCTGCGGACAAATCGCCGTCTGCGGCACTGTCTGCACTGCTCTCATCATCAAACTTCTGGATCTCGCCGGTGTCCACCGTCACGATAAATCCATCGCTGTTGTTGCCGGAAATGGTGTAGTCCTTATCCGGCGGAACCAGCACGTAAGAGGTATTGGCAGTCGTGTCTGCCGGCACATAGTACACTTCGTAAATCCCGCCGTCCCAGTTGACGATCTTAAGATGATTTTCCGTGGTGTAGTTGCGCAGCAATGTGAGGTACTCCTCCAGACAGAGGTTGTTTTCTTTCATATAGGTGGCATGTGGCTCGCCCACATAGCGGTAGTGCCATGCCTCCGCCTGAATCTTAGTTTCCTCTGTCTTTGCCTCAGTATAGCGGAGAATATAGCCGTAGTGGTCACAATTCTCATCGATCCACGCATAGTCGCCGGTGCCGTCGTAATCCGACAGGTTGCCGTCCGAATACAGGGACAGATCAACGGAATAGCCCGACTCGTGCTCGCTGTGTCCGGGGAGCGCCACCAGTGTGGAGCTGTCCTCGCCGGTGGAGGAGAGGTCGCTGTCATAGAGCGCCTGCTGTTCCTCCGTGGTGCGGTAGCCGCTGATGATGATGATATCCTGATGACCGGTCGCCTTGTAGAAGTCGTCCAGCATTCCGCTCAGCGCCTCCAGCGCCGGCTTGCGCAGGCTGACATCTGTACCGCTGACGTGGTAGTTTTCTTCCTGATTGGCTTCCTTGTATTCATAGATGCTAGTGATCTCGGTTTCGTTGGACGGCACATAAGCGTTGTCATTGTTGACCAGAATCAGATCGCCCTCGTGCACAGCCTCCTTTTCCACTGCCACATTTTCATAGACTGTGGCATCGGTGGATGCCTGCGAGCTGCTGTCGTCCGCTTCATCGGAATCACCGCCGGCAACGACACCGCTTCCCTGTGCGATGGGCACCATGGAATCACAGATGCGGTATACCTCATATCCGGCAAATGCCACCAGAAGCAGGGATACCACAATTTCCGCCGTAACCTTTGCGCCGTGTCCGCGGGGATGGCGGGGCTTCGGTGTGCGGTTGGGTTTCTGAGCAGCTGCCTGCTGCTTCTTTTTCTCTTTCTGACCCATGCATTTCCCTCCTATGGATAGAACCCCTGCAGCTGCGGCAGAGGGCGTTTTTTGATTTCTTTTATTATAGCACATTTTTCGAAAATTGCAAATACTTTTTATGCAAATTTTTTTCTACGTCAAAATTTCCTGCGGATACGCTGATTGCCTTTTTAGAAAGTGCAGTTTGCAAGACAAAAGCAGGCAAATATTGACTTGTATTTTGATGCACCTATAAATTTTTTGTTAAATCACTCGAATTCCATTTCACATTTTGAAAGAAATATGGTATAATAGAGAGAAGAACCGGCGGAAGGTTCGGGAGTGAGAAAGAAAGGAATGCGTCCATCTATGGCAGAAAAAGTAATCTCCGTTCAGGACAACGAGCAATTTCAGACGATCTGCGGCAGTTTTGACGAAAATCTCAAGCTGCTGGAACAGCGCTATCATGTTTCCATTGTCTGCCGCGGCGAAGGAATCCGGATTCAGGGAGCATCCTCGGAGGTCGATCTGGCGGCTGGCGTACTGGAGGCACTGCTGCGGTTTGCGGCAACCGGACAGGCGATCAGCCGGCAGTCCATTCACTACGCTGCAGAAATGGTGGAGGCCGGCGCATCAGAACAGCTCTCCGCCATGGCGGACGACGACACCGTCTGC
Organism: Ruminococcus sp. CAG:330; assembly: GCF_000437175.1. Lineage (NCBI taxonomy): Bacteria > Bacillati > Bacillota > Clostridia > Eubacteriales > Oscillospiraceae > Ruminococcus > Ruminococcus sp. CAG:330. The sequence goes on from NZ_FR898015.1 coordinate 9,809, forward strand.
CTGAGCGCCACCGGTAAGGTCGTCCGCACCCGCACCGTAGGACAGCGCAGCTACGTCAGCGCCATCGCCAGGAATACCGTGGTATTCGGCATTGGTCCTGCCGGTACCGGAAAGACCTACCTCGCCGTTGCCATGGCGGTGCGTGCATTCCGCCGCCACGAAGTGACACGGATCATCCTCACCCGTCCGGCAGTGGAGGCCGGCGAAAAGCTGGGCTTTCTCCCCGGCGATTTACAGGACAAGGTCGACCCTTACTTACGTCCGCTCTACGATGCCCTGTTTGAGATGCTGGGTGCCGAGGCATTCCAGCGCCATCTGGAACGTGGCTCCATCGAAGTCGCACCGCTGGCGTACATGCGCGGCAGAACGCTGGACAATGCCTTCATCATTCTGGACGAAGCGCAGAACACCACCAGCGAACAAATGAAGATGTTCCTCACCCGTCTGGGCGAGGGCAGCCATATGGTCATCACCGGCGACGCCACACAGATTGACCTGCCGGAAAAGCAAAAAAGCGGTCTGCTGACGGCGTCCCGCATTCTCAAAGACGTGGAGGACATCGCCGTCTGCGAGTTCACCAATCGGGATGTGGTGCGCCACAAGCTGGTGCAGGACATCATCCGTGCCTATGAAAAGGCAGAACACAAACCGCATACAGAAAAATAAAAAGAAAGCGTGTTTCCCTCACAGAGGCGCACACGCTCTAAATACCCGTGCGCAATATAGCGCATGGGGGCATATGCGCCTGCGGAGGCAGACACGAAGATACATGAAAGGAGTTCCGATTATCATGCCGAAAGTCAAAGTCATGGTGAAAAACAATCAAGCAAAGGTACGGGTTCCCGTTGGAATCCGTCTTCTGATACGGCGCTGCTGTCAGGCAGTCCTCGTATCCGAACACTTCAAGCAGGACGCTGAGGTCAGCGTTTCTTTCGTCAGTGATGAGGAAATCCGCAGACTCAACCGCATTTACCGCAAAAAAGACCGTGTCACTGATGTGCTCTCTTTCCCGCTGGGGCAGAACGGCCACTATGACACCAACAAGGAAACCGGCTGCGCCCTGCTGGGCGATGTGGTCATCTCTCTGGAAACTGCCATGAAGCAGGCACGGATGTACGGCCACTCTCTGGAACGGGAGATCGGCTTTCTGACCGTCCACTCCATGCTCCACCTGCTGGGCTATGACCACGAGACCAGCCCGCTGGAGGAACGCCAGATGCGGGAGAAGGAGGAGGAGGTTCTGGGTGCGCTGGGCATCTCCAGAGAAGCCACCTTCACCCAGACGGAGGACCTTGATTCATGACCACAAAATCCGTTTTTGTCACCCTCGCCGGACACACCAATGCGGGAAAATCTTCCCTGCTGAACGCCATCATCGGGGAGAAGATTGCCTCGGTCAGCCCCAAGCCGCAGACCACACGCACCCGCATCACGGGCATCAAGACCATCGGAGAAACGCAGATGGTCTTTATGGACACCCCCGGTCTGCACAAGCCCACCACCAAGCTCAGCGACCACATGCTGAAAGCCGTGCGGGATGCAGTGGCGGATATTGATGCGGTGCTGTTTGTGCAGGACTGCACCAAACCACTCTCCCAGCAGGAAGAGGAGCTGCTCGGCTCGCTGGAGCGTGCCAAAACGCCGGTGATTCTGGTGCTGAACAAGATCGACCTCTGCAGCGACAAGACCAAGCTGATGCAGGCAATCGCCTCCCTCAACGCCGCACACACGTTTGCCGCTACCGTTCCGGTCAGCGTCACGGAAAACGACGGCGTGGACTTGGTGGAACAGGAGGTCATGGCGCTGGCACAGCCTGCCCCCCACTACTTCCCCGACGAGAAATTCACCGACCAGCCAGAGCGTGTCCTCGCTGCTGAGATGATTCGGGAGAAGATCCTGAACCTGCTGCGGGACGAAGTGCCCCACGGCATCGCCGTTTCCATCGAGCGTATGAAGGAACGGGATGACAAAGACCTGCTGGACATTGACGCCACCATCTACTGCGAGCGGGAGTCCCACAAGGGAATCCTCATCGGCAGGCATGGCACCATGCTCCGCAAGATCGCCACACTGGCACGAAAAGATCTGGAGCGCTTTTTCTACATTCAGGTCAATTTGCAGTGCTGGGTCAAGGTCAAGGAGGACTGGCGCAACAAAGAGGGACTGATCCATAACTTCGGTCTGGACAATCCGGAATAACCGCAATGGACACGGCAGGTATAAATCCGCACCGTCCGGCACATGCTAAGGGTAACTTCAGAAAAGGAGGTTGCCATCATGGATGCATGGGATATTTTTTGTCTGACCGGACACGTGGACGACTACCTGCACTATCGGAAGACACTGGGCGTGGCAGTACAGCCCACAGCTTCGGACAGCAGCAAGGAGAAACCGCCGCATGGAGATCTATCAGGGTCTGGTTCTGGCACAGCGGACAGCCGGAGATCGGGGCAAATTCATTGACATTCTCACCGAAAAAAATACCATGGCAGAGGTCTATGTCCGCACCAGCCGCAAGGCAAGCGCCTCCGCCGCAGTGACCCAGCCGTTTTCCTACGCCCGTTTTAGCCTGCAGCAGCGAAAGGGACAGTACACGCTGGACAGCGCCGAACCAATTCGCCTGTTCTATCGGCTGCGGGAATCACTCTCCCGTCTGAGCCTTGCCACCTATTTTTGCGAGCTCGTCCGCCTCTCCGTGCGGGAGCAGCAGCATCCCAGAGAATCCTGCGAGATTCTGCGGCTGATGCTGAACACACTCCACTATCTGGAAAACGGCGAACGGGAGGAATGTATGCTCAAACCGCTGTTCGAGCTGCGCTTTATGACAGAGCTTGGCATGATGCCGGATCTGCTGATGTGCCGCAGCTGCGGCGTTTTCTTACCAAAACGGCTCTATTTCTCCGTGGAACAGGGCTGTTTTTTCTGTACTAACTGCGGTGCGCCCCAGCGGGACAACTCCTGCATTCTGATTCCGGCGGCAGTGCTTCAGGCCATGCGGCACATCGTCTTTGCGGATTTTTCCCGTCTGTTCTGCTTCCGACTGGGCAAAGATAATCTGCGCCGGCTGGGACACTGCACGGAACGCTTTGTCCAGTACCACTGCAGCCTGCGGCTGGATGCCCTGCAATTCTACCATCAGATCTCCGCCGCACCACCTTTTCTGGAGGAATCTCAACATGAATCAACATGAACAAACCCTGGAATTTCATAAAATTCTGGATATGCTCGCCGATCTGGCGGCAAACGACATCACCAAAGAAAAGATCCGTGCCATTTCTCCCACCTCCGATCTGGCAGAAGCACGGGCAGAACTGGAAAAAACCAGCGATGCGCTTCGGCTCGCCATCCAGTTCGGCACACCGCCGTTCCACGCCTTTCAGGACATGCGCATGGGACTGCGCAGAGCCAAATCCGGCGCACGCCTCTCACTTCGGGATCTGCTGGAAATCGCCACGATCCTGCGGCAGATTCAGGCGCTGAGCGACTGGTACGACCACTGCACCTCGGTGGAAACCTCGCTGGATGACCTGTTTGCCCAGCTTGCCCCCGTGCCGTTCCTGCTGGAAAAGCTGGATCGCTCCATTCTCTCGGAGGAGGAGATCGCAGATGCCGCCAGTCCGGCACTGGCGGACATCCGCCGCAAGATCGGACGCTCCCGCCAGAAGCTGCGGGACACCCTCGACCAGATGATGCGCCGGCAGGACGTTCAGGAGTGCTTACAGGACAGCCGTGTCACCCTGCGTGACGGGCGGTTTGTTCTGCCGGTGCGTGCCGAGCATCGGGGCAAGATCGCCGGTCTGGTACATGACACCTCCGCCACCGGGCAGACCCTCTTCATTGAGCCGATCGCTGTGGTCGAAGCAAACAACGACATCCGTCTGCTGGAGATTCAGGAGGCGGAGGAGATCGAGCGCATCATTCAGGAGCTTTGCACGGACTGCGGCACCTGGGCAGACACCATCATTCGCAATCACGAAACCTGCGCCGAGCTGAACCTCTATTTCGCAAAGGCACGTCTGGCGGAGCAGATGCACGCCTTTGCGCCGAATCTGACCGATGACGGCATACTCATCCTGAAAAAGGCACGTCACCCCCTGATTCCCTACCAGAAAGCCGTCCCCATCAGCTTCACGCTGGGCGGCGAGTGCAGCGCTCTCATCATCACCGGCCCGAACACCGGCGGTAAAACCGTTGCCCTGAAAACTGCCGGTCTGCTCACCCTCATGGCAATGAGCGGCATGCTGATTCCGGCAGCAGAGGGCAGCCAGATCTCCGTCTTTGACCGTGTGCTGGCGGACATCGGCGACACCCAGAGCATCGAGCAGAACCTCTCCACATTCTCCGCCCACATGCGAAGCGTCATCAACATTCTGGAACAGGCGGATGACAGGACACTGGTGCTGCTGGACGAACTGGGTTCCGGCACCGATCCGGTGGAGGGTGCCGCCCTTGCGGAGGCTATCATCGACCGGCTGAAACAGAGCGGCGCAAAACTCATGGTAACCACCCACTATCAGGAACTGAAAATTTACGCCACCGAACAGCAGGACGTGGAAAATGCCTCCTGCGAATTCGACATCCAGAAGCTCCGCCCCACCTACCGTCTGATCGTCGGCTCTGTGGGAAAATCCAACGCCTTTGCCATCAGCGCCGGTCTGGGCATGCCGCAGGACATCATCCGGCAGGCGGAAAAGCTGGTCAGCGAGGAAAACACCCGCTTTGAACAGGCGGTCTCCCGTCTAGACGAGGCCCGCAAGGCGCTGGAGGACGATCGGGAAACCATGCGTGCAGCGCTGGAAGAGGCAAAGGAAAATGCCGCCAAACTGCGTACCGAGCTGGAACAGACCCGCAGAGAACGGGATCGCCAGCTGGAACAGGCCCGGCTGGAAGCCATGCATATCATCGAAACCACCAAAGCACAGTCCAACGAGATGCTCACCGAGCTGGAACAGCTGCGAAAGCAAAAGGAAAAGGCGTCTTTCGGGGACGATGTCATTCGGGCAAAGGGCGACGTGAAGCGTGGCTTCCGCAAGCTGTATGACACGGCGAACCCCCTGACCGATACCGCAGAGGACGAGGACTATGTACTGCCGCGGGAACTGAAATCCGGCGACACCGTCATGCTGGCAGACACCAAGCAGAAAGGCGTGGTGCTGGGCAAGCCCGACAAGAACGGAAACGTGTTCCTGCAAATGGGTGCGATGCGCTCCAAGGTGCCGGTTGGACGGCTGCGGCTGGTTTCCGGCGCAGAGGAAAAGAAGAAGAGCCAGCAGAAACAGCGCAGCACCGCCGGACGTGTTTCCGCACAGACCGCACGCCGCGGAACTATGGAACTGGACATCCGTGGCTGCACCTGTGACGAGGGCGTGTACCAGATGGACGCATTTCTGGACCGTGCCGTGGTGTCCCACGTGGGAACTGTCACCATTATTCACGGCAAGGGCACCGGACTTTTGCGCAAGGCAATTCACCAGCGTCTGAAACAGCTGAAATACGTGAAGTCGTTCCGGCTGGGCACATTCGGCGAGGGCGAGGACGGCGTGACCATCGTCAGTCTGGAATAAGGACCTGTCTTCACAAAGCGTATACAGGCTCTGACAAAACCAATCAAAATCTGTTTCCATCAAGAAAAAGAGAGGAATCCCCATGAAAATCTGGAATGCAACCATACATACGATGACAGACCGCGGTGTCATTGAAAACGGCTATGTCTGCATCGAGGACGGAAAAATTACCGCTGTGGAATCCGGCAGGCCGGCAGAGCTTGCGCCGGAGGACATTGACGCAGCCGGCTCGCTGCTGCTGCCAGGCTTTATCGATGCGCACACCCATCTGGGCATCATCGAAAACGGCATCGCCTTTGAGGGCGACGACTGCAACGAGGCAACTGATCCCTTTACCCCGCATCTGCGTGTGATCGACGGCGTGAATCCGCTGGACCGCTGCTTTCAGGAGGCACGGGAGGCAGGCGTGACCACGGTCATGACCTCCCCCGGCAGCGCCAACACCTGCGGCGGTGCCATGGCGATCCTGAAAACCGCCGGACGTATGGTAGACCGGATGTGCATCGGCACGGGCATGAAGTTTGCACTGGGCGAAAATCCCAAAAGCGTCTACAACGATCGGGACGAAACGCCCATCACCCGTATGGCGACTGCTGCCATCATCCGTGAAGGACTGGCAAAGGCGCAGCGCTACCAGCAGGAGCTGGACTTCGCCGAAAGCGATCCCGACGAGCACATGCCGGACTATGACGCAAAATCCGAGGCACTGCTGCCGCTGTTGGAGCGGGACGTGAAAGCACACTTCCACTGCCACCGTGCGGACGACATCTGCACAGCGATTCGCATCGCCAAGGAGTTCAATCTGGATTATGTCATTGTCCACGGAACCGAGGGATACGAAATTGCAGACATTCTGGCAGAGGAGGAAGCGCCGGTGATCGTTGGCCCGACGCTCTGCGACCGCTGCAAGCCGGAGATGCAGAACCTCAATCTGCAAAATCCCAAGATCTTACAGGAAAACGGCGTGCAGATCGCCTTGTGCACTGACCATCCGGTCATCCCTATCCAGTACCTTCCCACCACTGCTGCGCTCGCCGTCAAGGGCGGTATGTCCCGTGAGAATGCGCTTCGTGCCATCACTGCCGGCGCTGCTGAGATTCTCGGCGTTGCCGATCGGGTGGGCAGCATTGCTGCCGGTATGGATGCCGACCTCCAGCTGTACCACGGTGACCCGCTGGATCTTCTCTGTGACCCGTGGCTGGTACTCATCGACGGAAACGCAGTCGTGAAGCGATAACCTGCACGGCTTTCCGCCAAAAACAAAACCGCCCTGCTTTGCCTTAGCAGGACGGTTTTTTGCGCTTGATTTGCGCTGAAGACAGGTTCTGATTATTTCAGATGCGGAAAGCGTTTCTGCGCTTCCTGCAGCAGCTTTTCCAGAACAATGCGGTCGCCCTCTCTCAGGCAGTGCGCCAGCAAGATGGCATCCGGCAGCTTCACCCAGCGCTCTGCGCCGGCATCGTCCCGAAGAAGCACCTCATCCATGGGAATCTCTCCCGGCTGGATGCCTTCACAGCCGTGGTCTTCCTCATAGATCTGTACAATCGTTTCCTCCTGCATTGGTTTTCCTCCTCTCTTGCAGTTCTGCCGGTTCCATGGTATAATGGTCATGGGAACGCAGAAACACCGGAATCCTCTGCATTCCGGTGCTTCACTTTATGAATAAGTTTGAAAATCGTCTTTTGGAAAATTAGCAGTCAAGCTTCCAGATGTCCTTGTTGTACTCGGCAATGGTGCGGTCGGAGGAGAAATAGCCTGCCATGGCGATATTCACCAGCATCTTTTCTGCCCATGCCTGACGATCCTCATAGTCCGCATATGCCTGTTCTCTTGCCTTGACATAAGCATCGAAGTCCGGGAAAGTCATGAACCAGTCCTTGCCGATGAGTTCCTTGGAAAGACGCTCCAGACGAACTGCATCGCCGACTGCCAGCATCTGCTCGCCGGTAATAAAATCCACTGCCTCGTGGATGGACGGATTCTCCTCGTAGTAGTCCTTTGCACAGTAGCTTGCATCTGCATAACGCTTGACTACCACTTCGCTGGAATCGCCGAAGATATAGATGTTGTCGTCGCCAACCAGCTGATGAATCTCCACATTGGCGCCGTCCTCTGTGCCCAGTGTTACCGCACCGTTGAGCATGAACTTCATGTTGCCGGTACCGCTCGCCTCCTTGGAAGCCAGCGAGATCTGCTCGGAAATGTCGCACGCCGGAATCAGCATTTCAGCCTTGGTGACATTGTAGTTCTCCACCATGACCACATTCAGATACGGATTGACCTCCGGATCGTTGCGGATGATCTCCTGCAGGCACAGGATCAGGTGAATGATGTCCTGCGCAATGATATATGCCGGTGCTGCCTTTGCACCGAAAATTACGGTGATGGGGCGAGCCGGCTTCTTGCCTGCCTTGATCTCCAGATACTTCTGAATGACATACAGGGCATTCAGCTGCTGCCGCTTATACTCGTGCAGGCGCTTGATCTGGATGTCAAAGATGGAATTTTCCGGAATGGTGATGCCCTGTGTCTTGGCGAGGTACTGCCGCAGCTGTGCCTTTTTGCCGTCCTTGATTTGCAGCAGCTGTTCCAAAACAGCGGCATCCTTGCGGTACGCCAGCAGCTTTTCCAGCTGAGTGGCATCCTTCTTGTAGCCGTCGCCGATGAGTCCGGTAATCCACTGGGACAGCTCCGGATTGCAGTGGAGCAGCCAGCGGCGGAAGGTAATGCCGTTGGTCTTGTTGTTGAACTTCTCTGGATAGATCTCATAGAATGGGTGGAGTTCGACTTCTTTCAGAATCTCCGTGTGCAGCGATGCAACGCCGTTGACGCTGAAGCAATAGTGAATGTCCAGACGTGCCATGTGCACAGTGTCGTTCTTGTCGATGATGCTGAGCTTCTCCTCGCCGTACTTCCGGCGAACCTTGTCGTCCAGCACTTCGATGATGGGAACCAGCTGCGGAACTACCTGCTTGAGATAGGTCAGCGGCCACTTCTCCAGCGCCTCTGCCAAAATGGTGTGATTGGTGTAAGCGCAGGTCTTGGAAACTGCCTCAATGGCATCGTCCATTTCCACACCGCGTGCAACCATAAGGCGAATCAGTTCCGGAATCACCATTGTGGGGTGTGTGTCGTTGATCTGGATCACTGCATAGTCCGGCAGATCGGTTAGCTTGCAGCCCTTGGCAGTGCACTCGTCCAGAATCAGCTGTGCCCCGGCGGATACCATCAGGTACTGCTGATAGATTCGCAACAGCCGGCCAGCCTCGTCGCTGTCGTCCGGATAGAGGAACAGCGTCAGATTCTTGGCGATGTCCGTCTTGTCGAAAGAGATGCCGTCGGTCACAATGGATTCGTCCACAGTTTCCACGTCAAACAGGTGGAGCTGATTGGTGGTGCTGTCGTAGCCGGTGACATTGATGTTATACATTCTTGCGGTAACCGAGCCACTGCGGAACGGTACCTCATAGGTCACGTCTGTCTTTTCCAGCCAGCTCTGCCGGGTCAGCCACGGGTCCGGAATGGTGGTTTGCTCGTTGTTTTTGAACACCTGCCGGAACAGTCCGAAGTGGTAGTTCAGACCGATGCCGTCGCCGTTGAGTCCCAGTGTTGCAATGGAATCCAGAAAGCATGCAGCCAGTCTGCCCAGACCGCCGTTGCCCAGCGAGGGCTCGTTCTCCACTTCCTCAATCTCGCAGATGTCCTTGCCGCACGCTGCCAGCTGTTCCCGCACGTCCTGATAGACACCCAGATTGATGAGATTGTTGGAGAGCAGCTTTCCGATGAGGAACTCTGCGGAAATATAGTAGAGCTTTTTCTTGGACTGCGGATGCTTCTTTGCCTCCGCCATCTTCTGAACCTTTGTCAGAAGTGCGGCATAGATTTCAGCATTGGAGCATGCTGCCAGATCCTTGTGATAAGCAGCCTGCATGATTTCAGAGAGATTCATATTCCTGTACTTCCTTTCCATTGCGGTTTCGATTTGAATGTACGTTTTACGATACTCCTAGTATACCACGGAAACCACATCAGGGCTTGCCGGATTCTCCCCCGTTTTTGTACAATCCTATCCTTTTTGATTGGAGGTATCCCCATGCAGATGGACACTGCGCAATATCAGAAATACCACGAGGAAAAGTGCCACACGCCGGCAGATTTCCCCTATAACACCTACCTCTGCACCATTCCGCTGGATTTTCAGGCAGTCAGCACCCATTGGCACGATGAGATCGAACTGATTGCAGTCAAGAAAGGCGAGGGATGGGTGGATGTGAACCTAAAGCGCCACGCCGTCACTGCCGGCGATATCGTACTGGTGCTGTCCGGACAGCTCCACGCCATTGCACAAAAGGGCTGCGCCGTCATGGAATACGAAACCATCCTGTTCCGTCCGGAGCTTCTGGCAGCGGAAAATGACGCCTGCTATGCCCGTTTTCTCCAGCCGTTCTTTGCGGGAACGCAGGAGATTGCACCGGTGCTGACACCGGAGTGCCGGAACTATCCCGCCATCTCCGCTCTGCTGGAACGCATCGATACTCTCTGTGATGCCAGACCGTACGGCTATCCGCTGGCGGTAAAGGGCTGCCTGTTCCAGATGTTCTACGAGATCATCTCCGCCGAGCGCACGGAAACGGAGCACTCTCTCGACCAAAAATCCCTCGCCAAGATCAAGGAGATTCTGTCCTACATTGCGGA
>NZ_FR898015.1:20095-25514 GCF_000437175.1 Ruminococcus sp. CAG:330
CGCCCCATCTCCATCGCCGAGATCGCCGGCGCATGCTTTTACAGCGAGTCCTATTTCATGAAATTTTTCAAGCACGCCATGGGCACCAGCTTCGTCCAGTACCTCAATAGCTACCGCCTGGAGAAAGCCGCCAAGCGTCTGCGGGACACCTCGGATACCATTCTGCAAGTCGCCATGGAAACCGGTTTCGACAGCCTCTCCTATTTCAACCGCTGCTTCAAAAAAATGTACGGCACCACACCCGGAAAATACCGGAGCGCAGCAGCCGTACATGCTTCTGAACATTCTTTCCGCTCTATTTAGACAGATCCAGCTTCCGCACGGCATCCCGCACCTTCAGCACGAATCCCGGCGAAACGGACAGCTCATCAATGCCCATCCGCAGGAATGCCTCCTTGGATTCCGCTGCCAGCAGATTTGCCCGAAAATCTTCGTCCATGAGCAGCGTCATCAGACGGGAGAGCACTTCCAGATGCACGTCGCCGTCATTGGGTGCTGCGATCATAAACAGCAGGTTGGACGGTTCATCGTCCATTGCCTCATAATCCACGCCATTCGGAACCGTCATCGCTGCCAGCGAGGGTGCTTTTACCGCCTCGCTCTTGGCGTGGGGAATGGCGATGCCCTCTCCCACTGCGGTGGAACTCATGGCCTCTCTTGCCAGAATCCCTTTCTTATCGGCTTCCTTATCGGCGATCCTGCCGCCCTTGTCCTGCAAATCGACCCGCATGTCGATTGCCTCTGTCTTGGATTCCGGCGCAGCCCCCAAAAGAATACTCTCTTTCCTCAGTAAATCCACAATACGCATATTCTTTACCTCCTCACATCAATTGCTGCAATAGCTCAGCAATCAGTTCTTTTTTCGCCAGCCCTTCGGAGAATGCCGTAGCACCGCCGGTCGCTGTTCCCAGCTTCAGCGCATAGTCATAGTCGCCGGTCTCACAGCCAGCCACAAATCCGGCAACCATGGAATCTCCGGCGCCCACGGAATTCTTGACTGTTCCCTTGCAAACGCCGCAGGCATGCACCCCGCCGTTCTCGTCCAGAAGCACTGCACCGTCGCCTGCCATAGAAACCAGCACATTTCTTGCACCCATTTCCTGCAGCTTTCCGGCATAGCGCACGATCTCGTCCACATCGTCTTTCAGCGGCACGCCGAAGATCTCGCCCAGTTCAAAGTTGTTGGGCTTGATGAGGAACGGCTTGTATTTCAGGACATTGACCAGAAGATCCCTGGTCGCATCCACCACGGCACGCACCTGCTTACCGGAGAGATGCCGCAGAATCTGCTCGTAAACGTCCGCCGGCAGAGAAGCCGGAATGCTGCCCGCCAGAATGATCGTATCGCCGTCCTGCACCTGCTCCAGCTGGTCAAACAGCTGCCGGAGCTTGTCTTCCGGAATTTCCGGGCCCTGTCCGTTCAGCTCGGTCTCTTCACCGGATTTGATCTTGACGTTAATTCTGGAGAAGCCCTTTTCCAGATGGATGAAATCGGTTTCAATGCCATCCGCTCTCAGCCCCTGTTCAATTGCCTCCCCTGTAAAGCCGGCGACAAATCCCAGCGCCTTGGATGCAAGCCCCAGCTCATGGAGCACCACGGAGACGTTGATGCCCTTTCCGCCAAAGTAAACCTCCTCCTGCCTGGAGCGATTCACTGCCCCGACCTGCATGTCGTCCGCATGCACCACATAGTCAATCGCCGGATTGAATGTCACGGTGTATATCATAGTTACATAACCTCCTTGATGGATGTATAGCTGCTGTATGTTTTATCCGGCAGCCGATCTGTAATGATCTGTCCACGATTGAGCTGCGCAAATGTCACAGAAGTCACCTTGCCGAATTTGGAGTGATCGGAGAGCACATAGGTCTGGATGCTGTTGTCGATCACAGCGGTTTTCACACTGCCCTCGCTGATATCGTGGGTGGAGAACCCCGCATGAACGGAGATTCCGTTCGTTCCCATGAAGCACTTGGTAAAGTTGTAGTTGTTCAGCGTCAGTATACATTCTGTGCCGATGATCGCCTCTGTGGAAAGTTTCAGTTCTCCGCCGGGGATGTAGACCCGAAACCCTCTCTGTGCCAGCTTTCTGGCGTGGATGAAGCCGTTGGTCACGAACGTCACACGCTTTTGCGGCAGGTAGTCGATCACCTTCTCCGTGGTCGTTCCCGCATCGATGTACACAAAATCGTCCTCATCTACCAAAGACGCTGCATAGCGGGCGATTGCTTCTTTCTCCTCCGTGAAAAGCTGTGCCTTTTCGGTCATATCCTTTTCCACAGCGGAAAAGCTGCTCTCATTCAGGGCAATGGCACCGCCGTGCACCTTGACCAGCTTTCCCATTTCCGCCAGCGTGTTGATGTCTCGCCGCACGGTGGAAACCGACGCATTCAGCAATGCACACAGTTCCGTCACCCGAACGCTTCGCTTCTGCTGGACTGTCTCCAAAATAATCGCAAACCGTTCTTCTGTTAACATTTCAAACGTACCTCCTTTGCACGTTTCTGAATTCTTTTGAATTCTTTCGTCCCTTGCGAGATAAGAATACCACAGAATTCATTTGAGGCCAAGTCTTTTCAGTCAAAATCTTTCAAAAAGCGTCAATTTCAGCGAATTGAACGAGTTCATCTCACAGCTATTGTATATTTTCACAAAAAAATCATGCCCATTTTGATGAAATTGATACCATATGGAATCGATTTTTTCAAAATCGGGATGCGTTTCCCGTAAAATCGTGCAAAACCGTTCAATTTCGTTCAGCGCACCAAAACACCACATGTCAACGCACATTTCACTTTTGGAAGGAACTTTGTATAACCTGACGGTTTTCGACCGAATCCCTTGACATCCGGCATCCGCCGCAGTATAATTGGTAGTACCAATCGAAAAAGAAGGAAAATCAAATGAAGTATCTCAAACAATTCGGAATCATCCTGATTCTCTCCTTTTCGGGAGAACTGCTCAACCTGCTGATTCCGCTCCCCATTCCGGCGAGTATCTGGGGATTTGCGCTGATGTTCGTCTGTCTGCAAACGGGATTTCTCAAGCTGGACTATGTCAAAGACACCGCCATCTTCCTCATTGAGATCATGCCGCTGATGTTCATTCCGGCGGCAGTGGGACTCATGGAATCGTGGGGCATCATCCGTGCGAAGATCATCCCCTATCTGGTCATCACCGTCCTCTCCACATTTCTGGTCATGGCTACAGCGGGCAAAATCACACAGGCCGTCATCCGGCGGGACAGAAAGAAAGCGTGTCATCATGAATGATTTTTTTCAGGACTCTGTATTTTTTGGTGCTTCCATCAGCATCATCTCCTATGGCATCGGCATGCTGCTGCAGCGCAAGTTCAAGCTGCCGTTCCTGAATCCGCTGCTGATCTCCATCGTCATTACCGTTGTGGTACTAATAGTGGGACACATCGATTACGACACCTATTATGTCAGCGCAAAATATCTGAGCTACCTGCTCACACCAGCAACTGTTTGTCTGGCAGTACCGCTCTATGAGAAGTTCGACCTGCTGAAAAAGAACCTGAAAGCAGTATCCATCGGCATCACCAGCGGTGTCATCACCAGCCTTTGCAGCATTCTGGTCATGGCGGTGTTCTTCAAGCTGAACCACGAGGAATACGTCACCTTCCTCCCCAAGTCCATCACCACCGCCATCGGCATGGGCGTTTCCGAAGAGCTGGGCGGCTACGTCAACCTGACGGTTGCTGTCATCATCATCACCGGCATTCTGGGGAATATTATTGCAGAGCTTGTGTGCAAAATTTTCCGCATCACGGAACCTGTGGCAAAGGGCATTGCCATCGGCACCTCTGCCCACGCCATCGGCACCGCTAAGGCAATGGAGATCGGCGAAGTGGAGGGAGCAATGAGCAGCCTCTCCATTGGCGTTGCCGGCATTATGACCGTAGTTGGCGCATCACTCTTTTCCGCCATTCTGTAAGAGGAGTTGTCCATGGGAAACAATCGGGAATACACCAAAGTCATCCGCTATATTTGCAGTCTGATCGAATCCGGCGACCTGCGCATGGGCGAGCGCTTGCCCACAGAGCGTGCCATTTCAGAGACGCTCTCCATCAGCCGCAACTCCACCCGTGAGGCACTGCGCACACTGGAACACATGGGTGCGGTGGAGTGCCGCCAAGGCTCCGGAAACTATCTGGCGGAGAACATCGCCCGTCAGATCTCTGCTATGCTGAAGCTGATGATTCTCATGCGCCAGCTCACCCAAGAAGACATCTGCCAGTTCCGGCGGGAGACCGAAAAGGCGGTCTGTCTTTCCATTATGGAGAACGGCATGGCGGACACATTTCAGGCGCAGGCGGAAGAGGCGCTGTGCGGCGTTCTGGCGCCGGCAGGACGGGACGAGGCAGAGCTGGATATGCAGTTCCACTATGCGCTGATCCGCGCCACCGGGAACAAAGTGTGGATCTGCCTGATGGAGGCGATCATGGACATCTATCGGGAGTGGATCGGCGAGGTCATGGCACGTGCCGACGAACCTGCCAGGGTGGAGCTGCGTGCGGAACACGCCGAGATTCTCCGTGCCCTCCAATGCAAAGACCGCACCGGATGCATGCAGGCAATTGACCGGCATTATGACCGGATTGAACAGGAATTCCACCGAACCACCACAGAAAAGGAGCAACACATGAACCGGAAACTCGTTATCTTTGACATGGACGGCACAATTTTAGACACGCTGGAGGATTTGAAAGATGCTCTAAACTACGTGCTGACGCAGCACAGCTTCCCCGTTCGCACGCTGGACGAGGTGCGGCGATTTGTGGGAAACGGCATTTATAAGCTCATCGAGCGTGGTGTTCCCGCCGGAACGCCACGGCAGGAAATCGATGCGGTCTATGAGGACTTCAAGCCCTACTACGCTGCACACTGCGAAGATACGACCAAGGCATACGACGGCATTCCGGCACTGCTGCGCCAGCTGAAAGCGCAGGGTTTCGCCGTTGCAGTCGTTTCCAACAAGGCGGACTTTGCCGTACAGAAGCTATGCGAGATGTATTTCCCGGACACCTTTGATGCAGCCCTCGGTGAACGGGAGGGCGTACGGAAAAAGCCTGCGCCGGACTCCGTTAACGAGGTGCTCCGCCAGCTGCAAATTCCCAGAGAACAGGCGGTCTACGTGGGCGACTCCGATGTGGACATCGAAACCGCAAAGAATGCCAATATGCCCTGCCTCAGCGTGACATGGGGCTTTCGGGATGAGGCGTTCCTGCTGGAACACGGCGCATCGCACATTCTGCACACGCCAGAGGAAATCCTGCAATTTGTAACACAGCGATAAAGCCAACACAAAAACAGGCGGATGCCATTTCCCGTATGGGAGGGCATCCGCCTGTTGCGGTTATTTAGAGCTCGTGTTCATAGGCGTCTATCTACGTCT
>NZ_FR898016.1:0-4284 GCF_000437175.1 Ruminococcus sp. CAG:330
CCCGTGGGGAGTCACCCCTTTCAGGGGAGGCTAATTTTTTTCCTTTGCTGTACCAAATTTACGAACACGGCACAACCTGTCCCTACAATGTGCACGGATCAGCCTGACGATTCCAACGACTCCGGTTCTTTCTGTCCCTGCACGATACTTTCCGCTATCGCCCGCAAAAAACGGGAACCGCATTCCGCATGCAGTTCCCGCTGAATCTTTAGAGTTCTTATTCTTTTCCGTTTCCCTGTTCCGGCTCGTGCACCACATCCCGGATGACAAACCAGAACGTAGAGCCCTCGCCCAGCTTACTATTCACGCCGTAGTCATAGCCGTGCATTTTGAGGATGGTCTTGACGATGGTCAGACCCAGTCCCGTGCCTACGACCTCCCGCTTGTGATTCTCCGAGCGGTAGTACTTGTCGAAAATCAGTTTGATCTTGTCCTCCTCAATGCCGTCGCCGGTGTCCCGCACCTCGATGCGCACCCCGTTGGGCGTGTTGATCTGGGTGACAAACACCTGCTTGTCCTCCTTGGAGGTGTAGTTGATGGCGTTGTTGATGAGGTTGCCGATGACACGGTCGATCTTGCTCTCATCGCAGTGCACCAGACACGGCGGTGCCGGCGTAAAGTGGATGTGATATCCCATGTGCTCCGAAACGCCCTCGTAGCGGTGGGCGATCTCCGCCATGCACTGGGAGATATCGAAGGTGCTGTAGTTCAGCTTCTGTGTGCCGCTCTCCAGACGGGAGAGATCCAGCATGTCGTTCACCAGCAGGGAGAGCCGGTCGGTCTCCTCGATGATGATGTTGAGGTGCTGTTCCCGCTTCACCGGATTGTCGCCGGAGAGATCCCGGATCATCTCCGCATACGCTTTCATCATGGTGAGGGGCGTGCGCAGGTCGTGGGATACGTTGGCGATGAGGTCACGCTGCATCTCGTCGGTTTTGGAAAGCTCCTGCGCCGTGTAGTTCAGCGTCTCCGCAAGATCGTCTACCTCCGCATAGCCGCCGCCCTCGAACGGTGTCTGATAGTCGCCGTGCGCCAGACGTTTGGCGGAGGCGGTGATGTTGATGATGGGGGTGGCAATGTGATTTGCCGTGAAGAACGAGAGCAGGAAGCCGAAGAATACCAGCAGTATCGTGATAATCATGGTCTGCCGTTTCAGGATGGAAACGGTGGACTCCACCGGCACCAGCGGCGAATTCAGCAGCAGATAGCCGGCGACTGTCTTGTCCTGCCGGTAGATGGTGCAGCCGTAGACCAGCATCTCGCTCTGTAAGCTTTCGTTGAACACCCGCCGGCAGATGATGCCGCTCTGGCTGTTTTGCAGGTCGATGAGGTAGAAAAACGTGCCGCTGTTTACGCCGTGGAGCAGGCATTTGCCGTTGTACATGCAGTCGTAGTAGACTTCCTTGCCGTCCTTGTCCAGCAGCTCGATGCACATTTCGTTTTGCAGGGCAATCTCGTTCGCCTTGTCCTCGAAGCCGTCCTTCTCATAGTACTCCACGAGGTGCAGCGCCACCTTTGCCGTGTCCCGGATCTTCATGGATTCGTAGAACCACTCCAGAAAGATGATCTGGAACAGCCACATCAGCAGAAAGACAATGCACACAAACAGCATAAAGAACAGCCAGATTTTCGTGCTCAGCCGTAAATTGCGGTCACGCAGATGATGGAGATCATGCATCAGGTTCAAACTTATATCCCATTCCTCTCAAGGTAACGATAAAGTTGCGGTACGGTCCAAGGCTGCCACGCAGCATCTTGATATGCGTATCCACAGTGCGGTCGTCCCCGAAAAAGTCATATCCCCAGACTTCCTCCAGCAGCTTGTCTCTGGAGAGCGCCAGTCCCTTGTTCTTGACCAGATAGAACAGCAGATCGTATTCCTTTGGTGTCATGGAAGCACGCTTGCCGTCCACGTAAACCTCCCGTCCGGCGAGGTCGATCTCCAGTCCCTGAAATTTCAGGCGCTGTTCCGTTCCCTCCGGCGCAGCCTTTGCCGCCTGGCTGCGGGCGAGGACGGCACGCACCCGTGCCATCAGCTCTCTGGGCGAGAACGGCTTGACCACATAATCGTCAATGCCGGTCTCGAACCCGAACAGCTTGTCGTACTCCTCCCCCCGTGCAGAGAGCATGATGACCGGAATGTTCTTGTGCTTCCGGATCTCCTTGCAGGCGGAATAGCCGTCCAGACGGGGCATCATTACATCCATGATGATGATGTCATAGTCGTTTTCCCGGCACAGATTAACTGCTTCCATGCCGTCCCGTGCCTCCGTCACTTCGAATTCCTCGAATTCTGCGTATTCCCGAACGACGGCACGGATCTTCTCTTCGTCGTCCACGATCAACATTCTGCTCATAAAATGCTACACCTCCGGAACTGCCAGCCGCTGGCTTAGTTGCCGCGCTTTTTCAGGGCTGCGCTGATGAAGGAAGCGAACAGCTTCTGCGGCTTGTTGGGGCGGGATTTGAATTCCGGATGGAACTGTACGCCGATGAACCACGGGTGATCCGGCAGGGATACGATCTCCACCAGACGCTCGTCCGGCGACAGACCGGCGATCTGAAGTCCCTTTTCGGTGAGCTGTGTCCGGAAATTGTTGTTGAATTCGAACCGGTGGCGGTGGCGTTCATAGATGAGGTCTTCCTGATAGATGTCCCGCACCAGGGTGCCGGGAGTCAGCTTGCAGGGGTACAGACCCAGACGCATGGTGCCGCCCATGTCGGTGACGTTCTTCTGATCCTCCATGATGTGGATGACGCTGTGCTCGCCGTCGGGGTCGAACTCCGAGGAGTTGGCATCGGGGAATCCTGCCACATTCCGTGCGAATTCCACCACAGCCATCTGCATGCCCAGACAGATGCCGAACATGGGCACCTTGTTCAGACGGGCGTAGCGGATCGCCTCGATCATGCCCTCAATGCCACGGTCGCCGAAGCCGCCGGGCACGATGATGCCGTCGCATTCCTTCAGCATTTCCGGCGCAGTCTCCCGTGTGATCTTCTCGGAGTCGATCCACAGGATCTTGACCCGTGCGTCATTGACGATACCGCCGTGGTGCAGTGCCTCTGCCACAGACAGATAAGCGTCCTGCAATGCCACATATTTGCCCACCAGACCGATGGTAACATCCTTGTCGGCGTGCTTCTGGCGGTCTACCATGGCAGTCCAGTCGCTGAGGTCGGGTTTGCGGTTCTCCAGACCCAGATGGTGGCAGACGCTGTCGGTCAGACCCTCGTTCTCCAGCATCATGGGCACCTCGTACAGGGAGGGTGCTGTCATATTCTGGATGATGTCCTCTTCCCGCACGTTGCAGAACATGCTGATCTTCCGCTTCATGTCCTCCGGAATCTCCAGTTCGGTACGGCAGACAACCACGTGGGGCTGGATGCCGATGGAGAGCAGCTCCTTGACGGAGTGCTGGGTGGGCTTGGACTTCAGCTCATTGGAGCCGGCAATGTACGGCACCAGTGTCACGTGGATGTACATGGCGTTGCCTCTGCCCACTTCGGTGACGAACTGGCGGATTGCCTCCAGGAACGGTGTGCTCTCGATGTCGCCCACTGTGCCGCCGATCTCGGTGATGACCACATCGGCGTTGGACTCCTTGCCCACCCGATAGATGCGCTCCTTGATCTCGTTGGTGATGTGGGGGATGACCTGAACGGTGCCGCCCAGATAGTCGCCGCGGCGCTCCTTGTTCAGAACCGTCCAGTATACCTTACCGGTGGTGACGTTGTTGTTGATGGAAAGACTCTCATCAATGAATCTCTCATAGTGTCCCAGATCCAGGTCAGTCTCTGCGCCGTCGTCGGTGACAAAGACCTCACCGTGCTGGTAGGGGCTCATGGTGCCGGGATCCACGTTGATATAGGGATCAAACTTCTGGATGGTAACCTTGTAGCCACGAGCCTTGAGCAGGCGGCCCAGAGAAGCGGCGGTGATACCCTTACCCAGACCGGAGACAACGCCTCCGGTGACAAATACATACTTTGGCATATTGATAAATCCTCCCATTGGAGAGTCTGCGTCCGGCAGACTCTGACAGTACAAATTCCTATTCAATTTATTATACCGTATTCGACGGAAAAAAGCAAGCCTTATTTCTGTGAGATTGCAAATTTGTACGGGAGATGATGAAAGTACGAGTTGAGTTGGGGAAATGCATGCTGTATCATCCTCTGTAGAAACGGCACACTGTATTCATCAAAAAGCATCGTGCAGGGACAAAGAGAAACGGAGTCGTTGAACCCGTCAGGCTGATCCAACTGAGCACAGTTGGCGAG
>NZ_FR898017.1:0-27159 GCF_000437175.1 Ruminococcus sp. CAG:330
AAGACGTAGATAGACGCCTATGAACACGAGCTCTTACTCTGCCAGCATCGTAACAGCGTCTTCTGCGATCTGCTCAGCGGTCAGGTGGTTTTCACGGAGCACTTCCGAAACCTCATAGCGATCCAGAAATTCTTTCTTCAGACCGAAGCACTTGGTGCGTACTTTGGAATCGCCGTAGAATCTGGCGATCTTCTCGCCGAATCCGCCGTCCAGAACGCCGTCCTCCAGCGTGAGAACCACACGGTGGTTCTCTTTCAGCTGCTCCAGACAATCGGTATCCAGTCCGGTGATATAGTACGGATTGATGAGGGTGGGCGTGATGCCGGTTTTCTGGGCAATCTTCTCTGCTGCTGCAACGCCCAGCGGGTAGAAAGAGCCAAGCGCCACAATGGCGATTTCGCTGCCCTCCTGTGTCATTTCATAGCGGTTCAGGTCGCCGAAATTCTTGGTCACCGGCTTTCCGTCGGAGATATACTGAATCGGCACACGAATGGCAACGGGGTGCTCAGTCTGCTCCAGCGACCAGTCCAGCATTGCAAAATAGTCCTCTGCTGTGACCGGTGCCAGATATACCAGATTCGGGATGTTGGAGATCATAGGAATGTCGTAAATGCCAAGGTGCGTGACATCGTTCATACCGTAGACGGATGCAGTGTAAACCGCAATGGTCACAGCATTCTGGTTGATGCAGATGTCCTGCGAGATCTGATCATAGGTTCTCTGGAGGAAAGAACTGTACACGCCCCAGAACGGCTTTCCGCCGTTTTTGGCAATGCCGGATGCCATCGCAGCAGCGTGTTCCTCTGCAATGCCCACGTCGATGAACTGTTTTCCGGCCCGTTCCCGCAGTTCCTTGGTAAAGCCGAATACTGTGGGAGTGGCAGAGGTGATGGCACAGACGCTTGCGTCCTCCTGCATTTTTTTCAGGAGATATTCTGCGGTAACAGTGTCATAGTCTTTTTCGCCGCCAGCGGGAACGGTTGTCTTGCCGGTGGCGATGTCAAACGGAAGATGCCAGTGCCATTCTTCCTTGTGCTGCTCTGCCAGTGCATAACCCTTTCCCTTTTGGGTGACGATGTGCACGGCAACCGGCGTCTTGCTGTCCTTTACCTGCCGGAAAGCGGCAATCAGTGCCTCGATGTCATTTCCATCCTTGACGAACACATAATCCAGCCCCATGGCACGGAACAGATTGCACTCTGCCTTGCCGTCCGTATCCCGCAGCAGCTTCAGATTCCGATACAGACCGCCGTGGTTTTCCGCAATGGACATGTCGTTGTCGTTGATGACAACAATGAAGTTGGAGTGCATCTCACCGGCAAAGTCCAGCCCTTCAAGAGCCTCGCCGCCGCTGAGAGAGCCGTCGCCGATGACAGCGATGACATTGCCGTCCTCACCCTTCAGATCACGGGCTTTTGCCAGACCGCTGGCAAGGCTGACAGAAGTCGAGGTATGACCGACATTGAAGAAGTCGTGTTCGCTTTCCTTCGGATTGGTATAGCCGGAAACGTCCTCAAAATGCTCCTCGGACAGATAGGCATTCTTTCTGCCGGTCAGCATCTTGTGGGGATAGCTCTGGTGCGAAACGTCATAGACGATCTTGTCCCTGGGCGAATCGAATACATAGTGCAGTGCGATGGTCGCTTCCACCATGCCAAAGTTCGGGCCGAAGTGTCCGCCGTGGCGGCTCAGCCGGAACAGCAGTGCCTGCCGCATTTCCTCGGCGAGCGCCCGCAGTTCCTCAGTGTTCAGCTGCCTGACATCCTCTGGCGCATTGATTTTTTCCAAATACATTGTCGTTCCCTCCTGATTGTGTGTCAATTTGGTTCATGTAAGCTGAGAATCGGTGGATTCTCAGCGGTTTGGACAGGTTCATTATAGCACTTTGAGTTGACTCTAAGTCAAGTGGAATTTTCAAGAATTTTCTTTTTGTTCATATATGAATTTTATGCACTCTCAAAAAAGTATAAAATTTTAAAAAACCACTTGCCAAATTGGACAATATCTGGTATGATAAAAGAAAACAACAGGAAATGGAGGGCTTGCAAATGAGACAAATTCTAAGGAATAGAGCACTGTCCGTGCTGTTTTTTGCAACTGCCTTGCTGGCTGGATGCGGTGAAACTGCGGGGAATACGCCGGAGCATCCGACAACAGAGCAGATAACTGCCGCCGAAACAGAGATGGCAACTGCTGAAACAGAAACGGCAACTGCTGCGCCGCTTGTGACGACAGAAACCACGAGTGCTTCGACTTCTGCGGAAACGGCGACAGCGTTGGAAGACGCCCCATTTCGCAGCATTGCCGGCGAATGGTATCTGGACGGCGATCCGGATACTGCGCATCTCTCGATTCAGTCAACGGGAACATTCACGGCATACTATGCCACCGGAAATGTGGAGAATACGGGATACATCCAATATGAGACGGAAGAAATTGGCGGCATGCTGAGCTACTGGTATCTGCTGTATACCGATGACGGCGCATTTTATCTGGGATTTCGGGACGACGGCAGTGCATACAAGCTGGAGCTTTTTGTTGGAAATGGCGCCGATCCCCGTTACGTTCGTATGGACGGCACTGGCGGGATTGCAGATGACGGACGGGGGATAGATGAAATCCTCGCTTCAGAAGCTTACCTTGGCATCTGGGGATGCGGCCGTGCGACACTGCAAATTGCAGAAATGGGAGACGGCACATATCAGGGGCGTATCTCTTGGGCAGAAAGCGCTTTTGTTTACGATGAATGGATTTATCCGCTAATCTTTGAGGACGCAACCCAGACCATGGTGTGCAGCGGCGGTGCAACCAAGACCCGCTACACATTTACAGAAGAGGGAGTTGAACCGGAGGAAACTGTCTGTTATACCGATGGCAGCGGCAGTTTTTCGTTCCAGGATGGTGTAATATACTGGCAGGATGACAAGGAGCACAGCGGGGAGGACATGGAATTTCAGCAGTGACGCCGGTTTTCCGTTCTGCTTAGCCAATCAAAAAAGCGTTTCCTCCAATGGAAACGCTTTTTCTGATTCTTTCAGAAACAATATTTATTTTTTCTGGAGAAGTTTGGCTTCAAGGCGCACTTTCTTTCGCCGGCTTTTGGTCAGACAAAGCCGTACCAGACGGTAGACGGTATAAAACGGCCGTGCCCACTTGTGCCGATAGCAGAACATGCTGTAGTTCTGATAGAAGTCATCGTCGGGAAACAGGCGGTGCCAGACATATTTCAGCTTGCTGGGATGTGCGTCGTTCTGCTGGACCTTCTGCATGGTTTTCTGAAATTCGTTTTGGGCGTAGGTTCCCAGTGCGCCATAGGTGCCGGAACGTGTGAGAAAGTCCAGCATCTTGGATTCCGGTTCAGTCAGCGTCACCGGCTGATCGGTCAGGACTTTTTCCGCCAGCAGACGGCTGTCCCGCTCAAAATCAACCAGCCCGAGCTTTTCCAGCTCGCAGTGCAGATAGTTCCAGTCCATGGTGTCCTGCTTTTTCGACAAAAAAACATAACAGTCCAGCAGATGCCGCAACCCTGTTCCGCCGGAACGGTAGTGCTTGGCAGCGTGCGCCATGAAGTAGAGGTAGAAGTCCTCGTCTGTAAAGCAGCATAGATAGCCGTTTCGGATCAGCCGTTCCTCAATATTTTGGAAGTATTGGCTGAAATCAGAATCATTGTTCCCGAAGAGAGAGAGGTGCATCTCATAGTTGTACACCGGCAGCTTGAAGTAGTCGTCCTCATAGGCTTTTTTTGCGCCCAGTGTGTAGCCCTGAGAGAGCATGTATTGCTGCATTGTTTTTCGGAAAGCGGCATCGTATAGAATGTCGTTGTCAGACATTTGCCGCATGCCGAGTTCCGGATAGTAGTCTTTCAGAATGACACCTTTCAGGGGCATGTGCCAGATCTTGTTTTCGTCCAGAAAGCGGAAGATTTCAGCTCTGCCATTGTCCAGCAAGAGCACTTTGCGGAGACTCTTGTTCCTGATGTTCCGAAATGCTTTCGCCGTTTGCGGATCGGCATTGTCGAGAATGCCGGCAGATTCCAGCGCCATGCAGACAATTGCGCCGATGTCGTGATATACGGATATTTGATAGAGCTGAGAGATGTCCAGTCCTTTTGTCCGCTGCCGGTCAGGGGAAATGTGGTTTAGCTTGCAGTAGCAGAGATAGAAAAGAGCGAGCACTTCCTGCTGCTGTGTCATGGATATCGCCTCCCTTGTGCAATGGATGTTCTATGACCATTATATCATGGAAAGAGGGAATTCGTCAAGGCGGAAATCGGACGTGGGATTGCGTGATTTGTTTTACAGGACTGTTGACAAAAATTGCATTTTGCCGTATAATTGAGAGAGGAATCGCATGCACGGAGAAGAAAACTATGAGCAGAGTTGTCTATGAATTTCACATAAAAAATTATGTTGTGTTAAAGCTGGATGAAATGCTGAAAAAAGCATACCGTCTTTTTTAATTGATGGCAAAAAATATTCGCCTGTGCCGATTTATGATGCGAAAAATTGTATTGCAATTGAAAGCGATGAAAGCTTTCTTGGAAAAGTGATTGAGTTTGTCTAAAAACTCAGATTTGAGGCAATACCGCACAAAGATTGTGCGACAGATGCGTCGTCAAATTTTTCGTCAGATGAAACAAAAAGCGGAGTGAATACTTGATGTATTCACGAGCATTTTTGTGAAATATGACGGGAAATTTGCAAGCAGATGGCGTGCAAAATCGCCAGACGCTCTTTGTGCGGTATTTTCTTGAAGTTTAAACGAATTTACACAAGCAAAGGAGAACATCATGAAACTCAATGATCGATTTATTGTCCACGACACCGGCACAGAAAGCATCGTGATTTCCACAGGAAACACTGAATTTTCCGGATTTTTCCGCAGCAATCCCACAGCAAGTTTTCTGGTGCACTGTCTGACGCAGGAAACCACCGAGGAGGAGATTGTGGACAAGATGGCGGAAAAGTACGATGCGCCACGGGAGGTAATTGCCAAGGATGTGGAGAAGGTGCTGGAAGAACTGAAGAAGTACGGTGCTGTCGATGCCTGAACGCTCTACTTTTGAACAGGAACTGGCGAAGAACGGGAAGCTCATCTATTATAATGTGGGGGACAGTATGCTGCCTCTGATTCGGCAGGGACGGGATCTGTTGGAGATCGTGCCCAAACCGGCGGGAAGACTGCATCGGTATGACGTTCCGCTGTATCGGCGCAGCAGCGGACAATATGTGCTGCACCGCATTCTCAAGGTGCGCCCGCAGGACTATGTGCTTTGCGGGGACAACCGATGGACACGGGAATACGGCGTCACAGACGGGCAGATCATCGGTGTTCTGCACAGTGTGATACGAGATGGAAAACCATTCTCTGTGGAGTGTCCGAAGTACCGGCTCTATGTGCATCTCTGGTGCGACTGCTTTCCCGTGCGAGCGTTTCTCCTGCGCCTTCGCCGGAAACTCAAGAGAATGAGGAAACCGCAGCATGAAAAATAGTACATTCAAATGGCTCTGGCGTGTTACAGGAAAAAAGAAGCGGTGCGTCGCCCTGCTGATTCTGGCGCAGGGCATCAACGGCTGTTCTGGTGTTCTGTATGCGCTGCTGTTGCAGCAGATGGTAGACCGTGCGGTGGGTCACGACCGAAACGGCTTTCTGCTCTTTGCCGGTTTGCTTCTGCTGCTGGTCGCCGGACAGATTGCCATCCGTGGGCTGATTCGCTGGTTGGAGGAACTATCCCGTGCGACGCTGGAAAATCTGTTTAAGAGCAGGCTGTTCCACTATCTGTTATATAAGGACTATGCGTCCGTCAACGCTGTGCACTCCGGCGAGTGGCTGAACCGTCTTACCAATGACACCGCACTGGTCGCCAACAGCTGTGTAGCGATTTTGCCGGGACTGGCTGGAATGTGCGTGAAGCTGGTCAGTGCACTGACCATGATCTTGATTTACGATGTGCGGTTTGCCGCTATGCTGGTGCCATGCGGTGCAATCCTGATTCTCTTCACCTATGCCTTTCGGCGTGTCATCAAGCGCCTGCATCGGAATACACAGGAAAAGGACGGAAAACTGCGCATCTTTTTACAGGAGCATTTGGGCTGTATGATGATGCTCCGCTCCTTTGCGGCAGAGTCGCAGGCGGAAGAGGCGGCAGCGGAAAAAATGCAGGCGCACAGGGCAGCACGGCTTCGGAAAAATCGTTTCTCCAACTTCTGCAACATTGGATTTGGGGCGGCGATGAATGGCATGTACGTGTTGGGGGCGTGCTATTGCGGCTATGGGATTCTGACAGATACCATGTCCTATGGCACGCTGGTGGGCATCACTCAGCTGATCGCACAGATTCAGCAGCCGTTCGCCAACATTACCGGCTATTTTCCGCAGTTTTTTGCCATGCTCTCCAGTGCGGAGCGTCTGATGGAGGTGGAGCAGTTTGCGGATGAGTCAACCGAACCGCCGTACTCCCTGGCGTATGTGCAGCAATTCTATGAGCAGTCGTTTTGCAGTGTTGTGCTGGAACATGTGAATTACACCTACTATCCGGTATCGCAGGAGCTTTCGAATCTGGAAAAGAAAAACATGCCTGTGGTGCTGAAAGATGTGAGCCTTGCCATTCAGAAGGGCGACTATGTGGCGGTGACGGGGCACAGCGGATGCGGAAAGTCTACGCTGCTCAAGCTTTTGATGTGCCTCTATCATCCGGACAGCGGCAGGCTTTTCTTACAGGACACAGACGGAACACAGCATCCCATGGATGCCCGCTGGCACAGGCTGTTTGCCTATGTGCCGCAGGGAAATCAGCTGATGAGCGGCACCATTCGGGAGGTCGTCACATTTACATCCGGCGGCGCATTTCAAGAGGAGAAGTTTCGCAGAGCGCTGCAAATCGCCTGTGCCGATGAGTTTGTGGACAAGCTGGAACACGGCATGGATACGCTGCTTGGAGAAAACGGCACAGGGCTTTCGGAGGGGCAAATGCAGCGGCTTGCAGTTGCTAGAGCTATCTATGTGGACAGCCCGATTCTGCTGCTGGATGAGTCTACCAGTTCTCTGGATGTGCCAACAGAGCGGAAATTGTTGGAAAATCTCAAGGAGATGACAGACAAGACGGTGATTATTGTGACGCATCGTGGTCAGGTGCTCTCCATATGTAACCGTGAGATTCAGATGACCGAGGATGGAATTTTTTGGAGAACGCTACATGACGGTGTACCGTTTTCAGAATCATAGAGAAATCGTATTTCAGAAATTCTGAGGTGCGATTTTTTTTTTTTTGAATATATATTAGTCAAAATTTGAACGATAGAGCGTTGAGAAAGAATGCAGTCTGCTGAAAAGTAAGGATTGGACTGACAAATGAAAAAAAGCTATACCATAAAAGATTTGATTTTCTTGTTTCTGGGACACATTTGGTGGATTATTTGCGCCGCAGTGGTTGGCGCAGCTGGTACGTTTTTGGTATCCAGTTACGTGATTCCCCAACAGTTTCAGTCGAATATTTCGATGTATGTCAAGAACAGCGAGAAGCAAAATCAGGAACAGCAGGGCATCAACAACAACGACCTGACGGTTTCCAAATCACTGGTAAGCACATATATTGTCATCCTGAACAATGATGTGGTCATGGATGAGGTGGGAAATCAGCTCGCAAAGGAATACACCGAGGAAGAGCTGTCCCGCTATTTCACATTAAAAAACGGCAAGGTGACGGATACAAGTCTGAAGGCTTGCTTTTCAATGACTGCGGTTGATGAAACCGAAGTCTTAAAGATCACTACAACCACACAGAACGCTGAGCTTTCCGCATCGCTGTGCAACATCATGGCAGATGTTGCACCGCAGTTTCTAATCCGTGTGGTCGGGGCAGGATCGGTGGAGAAGATTGGTGATGCAAAGATCTATGATACGCCGGTTTCTCCCAATGTCACCAAGAATACCGCAATCGGATTTGCAGCTGGTGCAATGCTGGCGATTCTTGTGATTCTGGTGATTGACTTCTTCGATAATACCATCAAGGATTCGTCGGAACTGGGCGAACACTTCCAGAAGCCGATGATCGGCGAGATTCAGAGCATTGGCGGCAAAGTCAAAAAGAAAGACCGTGGCACTTCGGCAGACAGAAAGCGGAAGCTGATCTATCACAACTCCGATTTGCCGTTCAGCATTCTGGAAACATATAAAGCGCTCCGCTCCTCCTTGAATTTCTTGGTGTCCACCAGCGAGAATAAAATCGTTGCTGTGACGAGTGCCAGTCCGAATGAAGGAAAATCCGTAACTGTTGCCAATCTGGCAACGGCAATTTCGGAAACTGATAAGACAGTGCTGCTGATTGACGCTGACATGCGCAAACCGGTACAGCATAAGAATTTTCAGGTTTCCAATAAGCTCGGGCTTTCTAATGTCATCACCGACGCCAGCTTGCTGGATGAGGCACTGCATCAGAATGTCACTGGTACGCTGGATCTGTTGACCGCCGGCACAATTCCGCCGAACCCGTCGGAACTGCTGGCTTCGAAGCAGATGGCAGAGCTGTTGGATAAGCTGAAAGAAAAGTATGACATAATCCTCATTGACTGCGCACCGGTCAACGTGGTATCGGATGTGGCTGGCATGGCTAATTCGATCGCTGGCGTGGTCATGGTAGTGCACTATGGAACTACGACCTATGCGGAGACAGAGGACGCAGTGAAGCAGTTGGAACTGGCAAACTGCAATGTTCTGGGCTTTGTGCTGAACGAAGTGGTGCACAAGCACAGTGCCGGATATTATTCCAATTACAAGTATAAGTACAAATATAAATACGACTATCAGTACCGCACCGAACCGTCGGAAACGGAATCTACGGAAACCGTTGCGGCGGAAGCGGAAGCAGATGCGAAGCATATCGAGGGAGAGAAGCAAGCATGATGACAGATTGCCACAGCCATATTCTTCCGGAAATGGACGACGGAAGCGACAGCATAGAGATGTCATGTTCGATGCTGGAGCAGCTGCGGCAGCAGGGCGTGGAACGCAGCATTGCAACGCCGCATTTTTACCGGCGTCGGGAGAAGAGTGTCGCAGCATATCTGGAAAAACGGCAGCGGCAGTTTGCAAAGCTGAAAGCGGCAAACCCAGCGGTGCAGAATATCTTCCTGGGCGCAGAAGTGGCAATCGAAAAAGGTCTAAGTGATACGCCGGATATTGAAAAGCTGGCGATTCAGGGTACAGACTTGATTTTGCTGGAACTGCCTTATGCCCCGTATCAGGAGTGGATGGAAGAGGAAATCGACAATATCGCCATAACATACCGTCTGACACCTGTGATTGCCCATGTCCATCGGTATCTGAACTGGTACAACAGGGAACAGACAGCACATTTGTTGCAGCTCGATGCAGTTTTGCAAATCAATATAGAAGCATTTCAAAGCTTTTCTCAAAAGCGGATCGCCAAGGAGGTCATCAAGCGTGAACTTCCTTTTTTGTTCGGATCTGATTGTCATAATCTAACAGATCGAAAACCGAACTTTGAGATTCTGCAAAAGAAAGTGAGACCGGAGATTATTGAGAAATCCAACCGTCTGTTGGAATGCCATATGCAATAATTGGAAAGAAGGGAAACGAGAATATGTGTGGAATTGTAGGATTTACAGGAAATCATCCAGCTGCGCCGATTTTGTTGGACGGTTTGTCAAAACTGGAATATCGGGGCTATGACTCCGCCGGTATTGCTGTGCGGGACGGGGACGGAGAGACGGAAATCCTCAAGGAAAAGGGCAAGCTCAAGGTGCTTCAGGAGATGACGGACAATGGCAATGCTGTCCGGGGCAACTGCGGTATCGGGCACACTCGCTGGGCGACTCACGGAGAGCCTTCCGCACAGAATGCACATCCCCATTCCAGTGATGATAAAAATGTCATCGGCGTACATAATGGAATTATCGAGAATTTCCAGCAGCTGAAAGAAAAGCTGACCAAGGTTGGCTATACGTTTCATTCGCAGACAGACACGGAAGTAGCGGTAAAGCTGGTGGACTATTACTATAAGAAATATCAGGAGGGTCCGGTGGATGCCATGGTGCGGGCAATGCTGCGCATTCGAGGTTCTTATGCGCTGGAACTGATGTTTCAGGATTATCCTGGCGAGATTTTCGCTGCCAGAAAAGACAGTCCGATGATTATCGGCGTGGCGGACGGCGAAACCTATGTGGCATCTGATGTTCCGGCAATTTTGAAGTACACACGGAATGTCTATTACATCGGCAATCAGGAAATCGCACACCTGACCAAGGGAACGGCAACGTTTTATAACATCGAACAGGAAGAAATTCAGAAAGAATTAACTGAGATCAAGTGGGATGCAGCTGCAGCGGAAAAGGGCGGTTACGAGCACTTTATGCTCAAGGAAATCCACGAACAGCCCAAGGTGATTCGGGATACCATTCATGCGGTTGTCAAGGACGGCGAGATTCACTTTGATGGTATTGATGATGACCTGATTCGAAACTTGAAGCAGGTGTATATTGTGGCTTGCGGTTCGGCGTATCATGTGGGAATGGCAGCACAGTATGTGATTGAGGAACTGACCAGTTTGCCGGTTCGTGTGGAACTGGCGTCGGAGTTCCGCTATCGGAAGATGACGCTGGTGCCGGAGAGTCTGGTGATTATCATCAGCCAGTCCGGAGAGACGGCGGATAGTCTGGAGGCACTGCGTCTGGCAAAAGAAAAGGGCGTTCGCACGTTGGGAATCGTCAATGTGGTTGGCTCTTCCATCGCCAGAGAGGCGGACAGTGTGTTCTATACTCTTGCTGGGCCGGAAATTTCCGTGGCAACAACGAAAGCGTATAGCTGTCAGCTGGTGGCGTCATATCTGCTGGCACTGCAGTTTGCCAAGGCACGGAATGAGATCGCCGACGAGATGTATCAGACACTTTTGGCGGAGATCGATACCATTCCGGAAAAGGTGGAGCGCATCCTGGAGGACAAGGAGCGCATCCAGTGGTTTGCCAATAAGCTGGTGGGTGTGAAAGATGCTTTCTTCATTGGAAGAGGTATCGATTATGCCATTGGCATGGAAGGTAGCCTGAAAATGAAAGAGATCAGCTACATTCACTCGGAGGCGTACGCTGCCGGTGAATTGAAGCATGGGCCAATCAGTCTGATTGAGGACGGAACCATTGTATTCAGTGTGGTGACGCAGCAGAATCTGTACGAAAAGACTGTGAGCAACATGGTGGAGGTCAAGAGTCGTGGGGCACACCTGATGGGACTGACCACATACGGCAATTATGAGATGGAGGATACCGCAGATTTTACGGTGTATATCCCGAAAATCCACCAGTTGTTTGCCGGCAGTCTTGCAGTGGTTCCCCTCCAGCTGATGGGCTACTATGTTTCCGTTGCCAAGGGGTATGACGTGGACAAGCCGCGAAATCTGGCAAAAAGCGTTACTGTGGAATGAAAATGCGGCGAGTCGCCTGGGGCTTGTTTGTGCTCTATGTGGCAGCGGTTCTTTGGCTGACGCTGATTGATCGGACTTCCGAGACACGGCGCTGTATGCTTGTGCCGCTGTGGGAATGGCGGGAACTGTTCTCTGGTGCACGCACAGGGTACTGGCTGGGACAAATCGGCGGCAACCTGGTGATGCTGTTACCGCTGGGCGGTTTCCTGCCGTATCTGTTCCGATGGTTTCGGAAACCATGGCGGGTGATCTGCGTGGGAGCGTTGTTTTCCGTGTGCATTGAATTGACACAATATCTGACAGGGCGTGGACTTTGTGAGGTGGACGATGTTTTTCATAACACGCTGGGAACAGCAGTGGGGTATTGGCTCTATACGCAGATAAAACAAAGAAAATAGGAATTTTTTTGGAAGAATTGAGAGGAAGGATTGTCGATGAAAGAATTGGTTCAAAAATTCAGATTCCGAAAAATTATTTTGGCAATTGCAGATGCCTTTATAGTTATTGTTGCGGCACTGATTTCGAATTTTGTTCTTTCTCTATGGAATCACGGCGTTTCGCAGCACATCATGGTTATTTCCATTACGGTCAGCGTCTTTTGCTGTATTATGAGCCTGTTTATGTTTGGGGCATACAACAAAATGTGGCGTTATTTCAGCTGGAAAGACTATCTGTCCTGCGTTTATGGTATCGTCGTTGGCATGGCAGCATCCTGTATTTTTGTCTATGTCATCCGTGGACACATCCCCATGCTCTATCCGATTTTACATTGCATCATGACCATTCTCGGGGTTTGCCTGTTTCGTATGCTGTTTAAGCAGACATTTATAGAATTGGTTGAGTGCGGCAGAAGTGATGCAAAGAACAAGCGAACCATGATTGTGGGCGGTGGAAGAGCCACCGGGCTCCTGCTGGGAGAGATCGAACATGCGCATACCTCTCCCAATCAGAACGATGCGCCCTACAAGCCGGTTTGCATCATTGATGACGCTCCCAACAAGATCGGCACCAAACTTCGCGGTGTTCCTGTTGTGGGAAATACCAGCGAGATTCAAAAGTATGCAAAGCAAATGAAGATCGAACAGATCATTTTTTCCATTCCGTCCTGTCTGAAGGACGAGCGGAAGCGGATTTTGGATGCATGTTCTAAAACGGATCTGCCCATTAAGGTGATGCCGTTCCTCAGCGATTTGATTTTTGAAAACGACACCAATCAGAGTACACTCCTGAAGCAGATTCATGACATCAATGTGGAAGACCTGCTGGGGCGGGATCCCATTCGGTTTGACAATCAGGACATCAAGAATTTCATCAGCGGAAAGATTTGTATGGTGACTGGCGGTGGCGGAAGCATCGGCTCTGAGCTGGTGCGGCAGATCGCACGGTATGCACCGAAGCAGATCATTATCGTGGATATCTATGAAAATAACGCCTACGACATCCAGCAGGAATTGCGGATGGAGTATAAGGATACCTTGAATCTGGTGACACTGATTGCATCGGTGCGGGATTATCACCGCATGGATCAGATTTTCAAGAGGTATTTGCCGGATATTGTGTTCCATGCGGCAGCGCATAAGCATGTGCCGCTCATGGAGGATTCGCCGATGGAGGCAATTAAAAATAATATCATCGGAACTTTTAACACAGCGACTTTGGCGCAATTTTATGATGCGGAGAAATTTGTGATGATCTCCACAGACAAAGCAGTCAATCCCACCAATGTGATGGGTGCCTCTAAGCGTTGCTGCGAAATGATCATCCAGTATCTTTCCCAGACGCACGACGGAAAAACGGAATTTGTAACCACACGTTTTGGCAATGTGCTTGGTTCCAATGGCTCTGTCATTCCGCTGTTTAAGCGGCAGATTGAGAGCGGCAGACCGGTGACTGTGACACACCGGGATATCATCCGCTATTTTATGACCATTCCGGAGGCGGTCAGCCTTGTAATGGAAGCTGCGGCAATTGCCCATGGCGGTGAGATTTTTGTACTGGATATGGGAAAGCCGGTACGGATCCTGACGCTGGCAGAAAATTTGATTCGGATGTATGGCAAAAAGCCCTATGAGGATGTGCCCATCGTCTTTACCGGACTTCGTCCGGGAGAGAAGATTCGGGAGGAGCTGCTGATGGATGAAGAGGGCTTGCAGAAAACTTCGAATAAGCTGATTT
Organism: Ruminococcus sp. CAG:330; assembly: GCF_000437175.1. Lineage (NCBI taxonomy): Bacteria > Bacillati > Bacillota > Clostridia > Eubacteriales > Oscillospiraceae > Ruminococcus > Ruminococcus sp. CAG:330. The sequence goes on from NZ_FR898017.1 coordinate 13,610, forward strand.
TTATCGGCAAGCAGATTGACATTGACGCAAAGCCGTTTTTGGCAAAGCTTCATGAACTTCGGAATGCAGCAGAGAAAAACAATGAGGAACTCGCAGTGATGGCGCTGCACGATATGGTGCCAACTTTCGTAACGCCAGAGGAGTTTAATCGGAAGATGCTGCTGCCGACGGGGTGAAAGAATGTGTTTTTCGGAGTGGAGGTTGTGTAAAAATGAAACCATTTGAAAAGAAAATCTGGCTGTCATCGCCAACAATGCATGGTGACGAGCAAAAGTGGGTAAATGATGCGTTTGAGAAAAACTGGATCACCACAGAATGACATAAAAAGAATAAAAACACCTTCGGGTGAATTCATAGAATAGGGATGGATAAAATGAAACCGTTTGAAAAGAAAATCTGGCTGTCATCGCCGACAATGCATGGCGATGAACAAAAGTGGGTAAATGATGCGTTTGAGAAAAACTGGATCACCACAGCTGGCGAAAATGTCAATGAAACAGAAATTCTTGTTGCTGAAAAAATTGGCTGCAAATATGCAGTTGCACTCTCATGCGGTACGGGTGCTTTGCATCTTGCAATTAAGCTTGCAGGAGAAAAGCTCTATGGACAGGCAAAGCCAAATGCAGGAACACTTCAGGGACATAAGGTTTTCTGTTCTGATATGACATTTGATGCGACAGTCAATCCTGTTGCATATGAGGACGGAGAGGCTGTTTTCATTGATACTGAACGTGATACATGGAATATGGATCCTGTTGCACTTGAAAAAGCTTTTCCAGCGGTACGGGTGCTTTGCATCTTGCAATCAAACTTGCAGGTGAAAAGCTATATGGACAGGCAAAGCCAAATTGCGGAACGCTTCAGGGACATAAGGTATTTTGTTCTGATATGACATTTGACGCAACAGTCAAATGAGGACGGCGAGGCTGTTTTCATTGATACAGAACGTGATACATGGAATATGGATCCTGTTGCACTTGAAAAAGCTTTTGATATTTATCCAGATGTAAAGCTTGTGGTTCTCGTTCATCTCTATGGAACTCCTGCAAAGCTTGATGAGATTATGGCTGTTTGTGAAAAGCATGGTGCTGTTCTTGTAGAGGATGCTGCTGAATCATTCGGTGCTACTTACAAGGGCAAGCAAACAGGCACTTTCGGAAGTGGCAATATCATCAGTTTCAATGGAAATAACCTCTTATTTATAAAAGGTGGATTAGTCGCAAAAACAGCGTAAAATCGAGGAAAATGTACACCTGTTCTTGTGGAAGACGCAGCAGAATCGTTTGGTGCGACATATAAGGGCAAGCAGACAGGTACTTTCGGAAGTGGCAATATCATCAGTTTCAACGGAAATAACCTCTTGTTTATAAAAGGCGGATTAGTCGCAAAAACAGCGTAAAATCGAGAAAAATGCACATTAAAATCTACCATAGTTTCGTTACATTTTCGGGGGGGAAATAACATTGCATTATCAGGTATGAACACTTTCCACGCATCGGCGGAGAATTTACCTTTTGAGCTGAAGAAGGTCATTGGTATGTAAATGGTTTGTAGTATGTACATAAGAAGCATTGATGTATAAAAGTTGGTGGGTTGATATAAGTGACTGAGTTTCGGTTGCTGATATGAGCTTGCTGATGAACACAGTGTGTTAGGAGCACACGGTTGGTTCTTATATCTAGTATTTCCGAGACCGGAGTATTACCCGGTCTCTAAAAGTCGTAGTAATAATCCATCTTGACACTTTTATAATCTTTTTAGGGGGCGTGTTTATGAAGAACTTACTTATCATAGGTGCCGGACAATATGGTATGGTCGCCAAGGAAATCGCAGAATCGATGAAGTGCTTTAAGAAAATTGATTTTGTAGATGATGTTTATGCGTCTGCCGTCGGAAAGATCTGTGATATTGATAAGTTGATTCATGAATACGATTCGGCGGTTGTTGCAATTGGAAATACAGAACTTCGCCTGAATCTGATAAAAGGATTATGCGAAATCGGCTATGAAGTGCCGACTCTCATTCATGAAAAAGCATATGTTAGTCCGTCGGCAAAAATCGGCATAGGTTGCTTCATAGAGCCTATGGTTGTTGTTCATACCGCAGTGAGTGTTGAAACAGGATGCATACTCTCCGCCGGAGTGATATTGAATCATAATAGTGTCGTTCACGAAGGCTGCCATATTAACTGCGGCTCTGTTGTTAAAGCAAGAGCAGAGATCAAGGCCGGAACGCAGACAGGCTATAATGAGGTATGTGATACTGAGAAGGTTGAACATATGAAACAGCATGAGAAACTACCTGTTGCTGTGTGAATAAACAGGCCTGTATAAGGATTTGTGCAGAACAGAGCAATGCTATTAGATATAGAATATTTAAGGTGAGGTAAGAGATTGTGAAAGAGCAGACTAAGAAAAATCTGAAAACAGCAGCTACGGTAACCGGTTTGGCTTTGGGGGCTACATATCTTGTTATGCGTCATATTGCCAAGAAACAGTATCCCGACTCTGTGTATGCTAATCAGCCGGAAGAGCAGAATCCGGTACAGGGTAGAAAAGTAGTGTTTGTAGAGAATGCGAATGATCCTGTGAATGCAGATGGAAAGCAGGGGCACCTTGAGGCTGTTGCGAATACCACACATATCCCGACATTCTATGAGAAGTACATCAAGCGTGGATTTGATGTTGTACTCTCCTTCGGTGGCTTTGTTGTTTTAGCACCTGTTTACGCTGTAACAGCTCTTGCTATTAAGGCCGATGATCCCGGCCCTGTGTTCTTTAAACAGAAGCGTGTGGGAACGGATAAGTCTTACTTCGAGTTGCTTAAATTCCGTTCTATGTCCGTCAACACGCCGAAAGATGTGCCGACACACATGCTTCAGAATGGCGGCATTACAAAGGTCGGAGCCTTTATCCGGAAAGCCTCTATCGATGAACTTCCCCAGCTCTGGAATATTTTTAGAGGAAATATGAGCGTTATTGGTCCGAGACCGGCTCTCTGGAATCAGGATTATCTGACCGCCGAGAGAGACAAGTATGGTGCTAACGATGTTAAGCCTGGTTTGACTGGTCTTGCGCAGATCAGCGGTCGTGATGAACTGGAGATTCCTGTGAAGGCTAAACTTGACGGTGTGTATGCGAATGAACTTAGCAAAAGCAGTTTAGCTGGTTTCCGTATGGACATGAAAATGTTCTTTGGTTCTATATTTTCTGTTCTTAAGCATGAGGGTATTGTAGAAGGCGGAACTGGAGCAATGGCTAAAGAACTGGAAAAGACAAAGCAGTTTGATTCTGAACCCACAGACGATTTCGATGATTTTGATTTCAATAATAGAAAGCATACTTACTCTGTATTGATGTCCGTGTACAAGAATGATGATCCAAGTTTCTTGTCAATTGCTTTAAATAGTATCTATGATGATCAGACAGTGAAGCCTGATGAGATTGTAGTTGTGTTTGATGGACCGCTTACTGATGAATTATATACTGTTCTGAATGAATTCCAGATAGGAAAAGAAGATGTTGTAAAGTATTATCCGCAGGAGGAAAACCATGGATTAGGTGAAGCTCTGCGAATCGGTTCTGAAAAATGCACCTGTGATTATATCTTGCGAATGGATTCAGATGATATCAGCGATCCGCACAGATTTGAGAGACAGATTGCATATGTTGAGACGCATCCTGAAATTGATGTTCTCGGTACTGATATTGCTGAGTTTAACGAGTCTATTGATGAAGATATGCGTGTTCGATCCTGTCCTAAAAAACATGATGATATCGTTAAGATGGGCAAGAAGCGTAACCCTATGAACCATGTCTCGGTTTGCATGAAAAAAGAGGCTCTTGAAAAATGTGGTGGCTATAAAACACTACTTCTTTTAGAAGATTACTACCTGTGGCTTAATATGATAGCTGCTGGATGCAGACTTGCGAATATCCATGAGTCTCTTGTATATGTTCGTGTAGGAAACGGATTCGATTCTAAAAGAGGCTCAAAAGAGCGCATTACAGGCTGGAAAACGCTTCAGGACTTTATGCTTGAACATGGAATGATTAATAAAAAAGAGGCTATGATGAATATGCTCTATATCAGAGCATTTGTGAATACTCCTTCAGGCGTTAAGAAGGTTCTGTACGAGAAATTATTGAGAAAATAATGATAATAGGAGAATGAGAATTGAAAAAGGCTGGAATTATAACGCACTATAACGTTCATAACCATGGTGCACATTTACAATTATTCGCTTTAATACAAGAATTGAAGAAATTAGGCTATAACGCACAAGCCCTTCAATTTCAGAAAAACTACGATTTTATGGGTGGTGCAGCTGCGGGAAAAAAATATAATATTTCGCTTCGCTCAATTCCTACATATTTAAAGTATACGGTTCAAAACGGAGTAGATAGAACGGCATATAATGTTAAGAAAAGAGAAATATTATCAGAGTTCCGTAAAAGGCACGATGTTGTTGGAACATACTATTCAGAAGCAACTGACATTGACTTAGTTGTAATTGGTAGTGATGAGATCTTTAGTATAGAAGCTGGGCCGAATCCGTGGTATTATGGAATAGGTGTGCCATGCAAGAAACAAGTATCCTATGCTGCAAGTTTTGGACCTACTACATTGGAAATGATTAACGATCACAATATGGATGCTATGGTAGCTGCTGGAATCAACAATATAACAGCGATTACAGTTAGAGATCAAAATTCGGCTGATATTGTTAAGCATTATTCAGGAAATGATGTCCCTATTGTTTGTGATCCAGTTTTGCTTCACGATTTTTCAAAACTATTTTCTAAAGAACGAGTTGAAAGATTTAGACAAGCGCATCCGGAAAAATACTGCATTGTTTATTCATATGACTATAACATGAATGATGATGCCACTGTGAACTCCATTAGAAAATATGCAGACAAAAGAGGACTGAAGGTCTACAGTTTAGGATATTTTCATAAATGGTGTGATGAAAATCCAAATGTTTCACCTTTAGAATTATTCTTATGGTTTAAGTGTTCCGACATGATATTTACAGATACATTCCATGGTTCGGTAATATCACTTGCTACTCAATCACAGTTTATTTCATTAATTCGGAATAACCAGAATAAACTTGCTTTTTTAATGCAACAGTATGGTGTAGACAACAGAGTAACGGCTGAGTTCGCTGATATTGAAAGTATTGTGGCTGTTCCGATAGATTATAATGTTACTGGAAAAACAATAGTTAGAATAAGAGAGGAATCAAAAAAGGCTTTGATTGAAGCCATTGAGAAGTGTGGAGCTAAGGATGAAAGAAAATAATTTGGTTTCTGTAATCGTACCTGTTTACAATGTTGAGAGATATATTAAAGAATGCATAGAGTCTATTCTGCAACAGACATATAAGAATATTGAAGTAATAGCCATTGATGATGGTTCTCCGGATAACTCCGCATCTATTGTCAACGAGATTTCCAAAAAAGATCCAAGAGTAAGACTTATTACTAAGGAAAACGGTGGAGTTAGTTCTGCAAGAAATGTTGGATTAGATAATGCCAATGGAGAATATGTGGTTTTTGTTGATGCAGACGATTTTTTAGCCAAGGATGCAATAAAGTATTTAATGTGGCTAGCTACAAAGACCAAATCTGATTTTTGTTTTTCTAAGAATTGTTTTACACAGAGAAACGAACAGCAGATTGAAAAAGATAGAATTGAAAAATTATCACCAGCGGAAGCAGTTGCATTGCTTATATCCCCCAGAGTTATCGTCGGTTGTTGGAATAAGATATATAGTCTGGATTTTTTGAAAAAGCACGGTATTAGATTTTCTGAGACACTGTTTTACGGAGAAGGACTTAACTTTATCACTGTCTGCGCGATGAAATCTGCTTCGATTGGAGTAGGTGAAAGAAAGACGTATTATTATAGAAGAAGTAACGAAGTATCTGCTACTACAAAATTTGATATTCAGAAAATGTATAATGGAGAAAAAGCTCTACATACGATAAAAAATGAGATAACTATAAAAAGCAATCTCATAGATAATATGTTTGATCTACATATGGCTTTGTTTTGTTTAGGGGCTATCACTAAGCTTATTAATGCTGAGCAGAAAAGTAAATATACAAACGATTACAAGAGGTGGAAAGCCATTCTTAAGAGAAACACATATAGGCTGATACTTAAAAAGGATGTTTCATTGTATAGGAAAATGATGCTGTGTGGAGGTTCGATCTGCCCGCAGCTTCTAGCCTTCTTAGATAAGAAACGACGTAAAAAAATATCTCAAGGTAGTTTTTAAGGGGCTCTGTAGAATAAATGAATATATTATATGTTTCTAAAATTGACGGAAGGCCTTGGAGTGGACCATCATATAGCGTTCCAAATCAGGTTAAGTCACAGGCGAAGTTTGACAATGTGCTTTGGTATAATTTAGTTAATACTCCTATTCCAGAAGGGAAAAGCAATGTTGAGAAATGGCGTCAAGAGAAATACTATATTGACCTAACAACTGTTCCATCAGGAAGAATCAAAGATCTTCCGCATCCTTTTTCAAATCCGGATTTAATAATAGTTGAACAAGGATATCCGTTTGCAAGGGAAGCAATCAGACGTGAGATTATGAAACTTAATGTCCCGTATATTGTTGTTCCGAGAGGTGAGCTTACTGCGTCTGCGCAAAGCAAGAAAAAAATAAAAAAAATCATAGGAAATATAGTACTTGGGTATTATCGGTTTATGGGAAAGGCCAAAGCAATACATTTTCTTACTGAACAAGAGAAAAGAGAAACTTCTGAAAAATGGAATAAAAATAGAATTGTTATACCTAATGGCACTATCGTTCCAAGTAGAATACAAAGGGATTATCAAAAAGACCAGATTAAATGCGTGTCGATTGGTCGAATTGAGCCGTATCAAAAAGGCATTGACTTGCTGATAGAAGCTTGCATTGAGATTAAGCAGCAACTGATAGATAACAATGTGACCATTACATTCTACGGATCAAATCAAGAAGGAAAACTTGATGAATTAAAGAAGATGATTACGGATAATGGTATGACTGCCATTATATCATTTCACGATGGTGTGTTTGGACAAGAAAAAGAGGATGTTCTTATATCTGCTGATGTATTCTTAATGACCTCTCGTTTTGAAGGACATCCAACAGGATTACTTGAAGCCTTGGCATATGGATTACCTTGTTTGGTTACAACTGGATCTAATATGAGAAAAGAAGTTGAAGCCACAAACTCTGGTTGGGGAACTGATAATGATGTGGACTCAATAAAGACTACCATACTGAAAATGATATCAGAAAAACAATCGTTTAAGAACAAGGGCGAAAATGCGTATATTCTTTCATTAGAATATGATTGGGATGCTTTAGCAAAGAAAGCACATGAAAGCTATGAGAAAATGGTTCATTAATCGGAATTTGGAGAAGTTAACATGACGATATATTTGTTACTTATAATCTTCTATTATTGCATGAGCTTTTCTGAAGATTCCAGATCTCTTGATAATAAGAGCAAGAGAATTCGAAGTTTTATATTAATACTACCAATGTTTCTATTAACGGCTTTTCGTGGAATAAATGTTGGAACAGACACAACACAGTATTATAGAATTTATTATCTTTATAATTCGTATTCGGAATTGTTGAGCAGGTTAAAAACTTCTGAAATAGAACCTGGCTATCTAATCCTTAATTATATAGGAAATCATTTAGGTCTTTCTTATAATCAATTTCAAATTATAGTGGCTTTGATTATATACGCAGCAATTTACTATATTTCTGTTAAGTATTCTAGCAATACGGCGTATTTTTGTTTCCTACTTATGACGACTCGCACAATGTTTTCAATAATGAATATATCCAGATCTTGGATAGCAACTTCTCTGATCATTATATGTTCTATCAAGTTCATTGAAAAGAGAAAGCCAATATTATTTTGCCTTTCTGTCATAGCGGTCTCTCTTTTAATACATAAATCCGCCATAGTATTTTTGCTTCTTTATCCAGTAGCCCACACCAGAATCAACAGAAAAAAAATATACGCTTTATTGGCATCGACTTTTATTGCTTTCTTATTCGGCAAGCGCTTCTTCAATCTAATGATTGCAATTATTGGTAAGTATGATTCTTTTGTCGAAAATGGTTATAATGAAACCGGCTTGGCGGTTATAATGAATCTTGCTATGCATGCATGCTTTTTGGCCATTATTATCAGGATGTATTATAATGTTGTAGTGAAAAGAACTGATGCTAATAATCAAGAAGAAGTAGATTATAATATCATGATACCAGTTGCTTGCTCGATTATTGTGGTTTGTATTGATATTATAGGATTGCGATTAAATGTTGCTAATAGAGTTTCGATTCATTTTACGCCTTTGTTTTTGATTTCAATTTCAAATGCTTTCGCGTTAATGAAAAAGGATAAGGGATATTACCTACTTAAACTGATAGTATCAGGAATGCTAATTGCTTACTTTGTTATTATACTTGTATATAGAAGTAACTGGAATTCAGTTGTTCCCTATACCACGTTCTTTACAGCGACATAAGGAAAAATTAGATTATTATCAAACATAAAGGAGAGTATATGAATAAAACGATTCGTAAAGCTTCTCGGCTAATACCAGATAGGTTATATCTAAGCTTACTGTATTATAAACACTTTCATAAATTTCCTAACTTTAATAGTCCACAAACATTTAATGAAAAATTACAGTGGCTTAAATTGTATGATCGTCGTCCAGAATATACGAAGATGGTCGACAAATACGCTGTTAAGCTATATATCGCAGAAGTAATTGGTGAGGAATATGTTATACCCACACTTGGAGTATGGGATAGGTTTGAGGATATTGACTTTAACAAACTACCGGATAGATTTGTTTTAAAATGCACACACGATTCGCATAGTGTGATCATCTGTAAAGATAAAGCCAAGCTTGACATTGAATCTGCAAGACAAAAGCTGACTAGCAGTCTAAGTAGAAACTTTTTCTATTATGGCAGAGAGTGGCCATATAAGAATGTTCCACCTAGAATTATTGCTGAAAAATACATGGAAGATGCAAAAGTCAGAGAATTAAGGGACTATAAAATTTATACGTTCAATGGCAAAGCCAAATTTTGTATGATAAACACGGATAGAGGTACGGATACAAGAGCCGATTATTTTGACGAATCCTATAATTGGCTTGATTTTACATGGGGTTATTCTCATGCAGATGTCAAACCAGAGAAACCGGCAAATTACGAGAAAATGTTTGAACTTGCAGAAAAACTTGCAAAGGGAACAGCAACATTAAGAGTTGACTTTTACGAAGTAAATGCACAGGTTTATTTTGGAGAGTTGACTTTCTTTGATGCAAGTGGTTTTGATAAAATAATTCCGGAAAGTTATGATTTGAAATTTGGTTCGTGGATAAAACTTCCTGATAAGAAAGGATAAGTCAATATAATGGCTGGGAGAGGTAAAAAATTAGCACTAAATACCATAACATCACTTGGATTACAAGTGGTAAACGTCATATGTGGTTTTATATTACCACGTTTGATACTTGAGTCATTTGGTTCTGATGTCAATGGCCTTGTAAATAGTATCACGCAGTTTCTGGGGGTCATAACACTTTTGGATTTGGGCGTTGGTGCTGTTGTACAATCTGCTTTGTATAAACCATTGGCTGAAAATGATACTGATATGATTAGCAAGATATATGTGTCTGCAAATAAGTTTTTTAGGAGACTTGCAGAAATACTGTTGGTTTATGTGGTATTACTTATGATATTTTATCCGATGCTTGTCAATAAAAGTTTCGGTCATATGTATACCGCATTGTTGATTGCAGCTATTTGTATCAGCTCTTTTGCTCAATATTATTTTGGTATAGTAAATAGTCTGCTTTTAAATGCGGATCAACGAGGATATATTCAATATACTGCACAGATTATCACACTGATTCTTAATACAATAGCTTGTTATGTTGTAATCAAGTTGGGTGCTTCTATCCAGATTGTCAAACTGACAACATCGTTGATATTTTTGCTTCGACCTTTTTTTCTTGTGCTTTATGTAAAAAAACACTATGCGATAAACAGAAAAATTACATATACTGAAGAACCCATAAAGCAAAAATGGAATGGAATGGCGCAGCATTTTGCAGCCTATGTTCTTAGTGGAACAGATAATATTGTATTGACATTGTTTTCCTCTCTTGCTAATGTATCCATTTACTCTGTGTATTATTTAGCCATTGCTGGAGTTAGGAGTGCATTGTTATCTATGACAAATGGATTCCAATCTCTTATAGGAGAGATGCTGGCAAAAAAAGAAACGGCAAAGCTTAACAACTTTTTCGGATATGTTGAATGGTTCCTGCATACTGGTACAACATTAGTTTTTGGTTGTACTGGTGTTTTACTTGTAAATTTTGTAAGGGTGTACACAAATGGAATCCATGATGCTGATTATATTCAGCCATTATTTGCAGTTCTGATAACTATTGCAAATGCGGGGCATTGTCTTAGATTACCATATAATATTTTAATTTTAGCAGCTGGACATTACAAGCAAACGCAGAGTAATTACATTGTAGCAATGATTTTGAATATTGTTGTTTCAATTGCAACTGTTAAAATATGGGGACTTGTCGGAGTGTCAATTGGTACTCTTGTAGCCATGGCGTATCAGACAGTATGGATGGCGAGATATGATTCAAAGAACATTATTTGTTGGCCGTTTAAGAATTTCTTAAAACAGTGTGGGGTTGATGTAATAACAGTAATCGTTGCAAGCCTTGCAACATTTAAAATACCAATGTTGTCTGTTTCTTATGTTTCGTGGTTTTTGCTTGCTATTGAAGTGTTTGCTGTTTGGCTTGTAATTGCTATTTTAATAAACAGTGTTTTTTATCGTGAAAGAGTATTATCTATGTTTAGAAGGGTAAAAGGGAGATTTGTAAAATGAAAACAATCTTAGTCACCGGCTCAGCCGGTTTCATCGGAAGCAACCTTGTAAAAGAACTTCTGAAAACAAACGAAACAATAAATATCATCGGTTTTGACAGCGTAAACGACTACTATGATGTATCCATAAAGGAATATCGTCTTGCTGAAATCAATAAGTTGGCAGAATCAAAGCCGAATTGCAAGTATATGTTTATCAAAGGCAATCTTGCAGATAAGGCATTGATAGAGAAAATATTCACAGAAAACAAGATCGATATTGTGGTAAATCTTGCGGCTCAGGCAGGTGTTCGTTACAGCATTACAAATCCTGATGCATACATTGAATCAAATATCATCGGTTTCTATAATGTTCTGGAAGCTTGTAGGAATCATCCTGTGGAACATTTGGTTTATGCAAGTTCGTCAAGCGTGTATGGTGGCAATAAAAAAGTGCCTTTCAGTACAGATGATAAGGTGGACAATCCTGTCTCACTTTATGCAGCAACAAAGAAAAGTGATGAGCTTATGGCTCATGCCTATTCAAAACTCTACAATATTCCGTCAACAGGACTTCGTTTCTTTACAGTTTACGGCCCTGCCGGTCGTCCTGACATGGCGTACTTTGGTTTTACTAACAAGCTTGTAAACAATGAAACTATCAAGATTTTCAACTATGGTAACTGTAAGCGAGATTTTACATATGTTGATGACATCGTTGAAGGTGTAAAGCGTGTTATGATGAGTCCGCCTGAAAAGAAAAATGGTGAGGACGGACTTCCGATACCTCCTTACAAGATCTACAATATAGGCAACAACAATCCGGAAAATCTCCTTGACTTTGTACAGATCCTTAGTGAAGAATTGATCCGTGCAGGTGTATTGCCGCAGGACTATGATTTTGATGCACATAAGGAACTTGTACCAATGCAGCCAGGTGATGTTCCGGTCACATATGCCGATACAAGTGCATTGGAAGCAGACTTTGATTTCAAACCGAGTACAAGCCTTAGAGAAGGACTCAGAAAATTTGCAGAGTGGTATAAAGAATTCTATCAGATATAAGGGGGAGAGGATTTTTATGAAAATCGCAGTAGCAGGAACAGGATATGTAGGGCTGTCAATTGCAACATTACTTGCACAGCATAATACAGTAACAGCAGTAGATATAATACCTGAAAAGGTAGACCTTATCAATAACAGAAAGTCGCCGATCCAGGACGACTACATCGAAAAATACCTTGCCGAAAAGGAACTTGATTTGACAGCGACACTTGATGCAGAATTGGCATATAAAGATGCGGATTTTGTGGTTATTGCAGCACCGACCAACTATGACAGCAAGAAGAATTTCTTCGATACAAGTGCTGTGGAAGCGGTTATTGACCTTGTCATGAAGTATAATCCGAATGCCATTATGGTAATCAAATCCACAATTCCGGTAGGCTATACCAAAAGCATTCGTGAAAAGACAGGCAGTAAGAATATCATTTTCAGCCCTGAGTTTCTGAGAGAATCCAAGGCTCTGTACGATAATCTCTATCCGTCCAGAATTATTGTGGGAACGGACATGAACGATGAAAGACTTGTTGAAGCTGCCCACACATTTGCAGGACTTCTCCAGCAGGGTGCAATTAAGGAAAATATCGATACACTGTTTATGGGCTTCACAGAGGCAGAGGCTGTCAAACTCTTTGCCAATACATATCTCGCCCTCAGAGTGTCATATTTCAACGAACTTGACACCTATGCAGAAATGAAAGGTCTGAATACACAGCAGATCATTGATGGTGTGTGCCTTGATCCAAGAATCGGTACACACTATAATAACCCTTCATTTGGTTACGGCGGTTATTGTCTGCCGAAGGATACAAAACAGCTTCTTGCAAATTATGCTGACGTGCCGCAAAATATGATGTCTGCAATTGTTGATTCCAACCGCACAAGAAAAGATTTCATTGCTGACAGAGTTCTCGAAAAAGCAGGCTATTACAGTTCAAACAGCGAGTGGAATGCTGATTCTGAAAAACAGATCGTGATCGGTGTTTACCGTCTGACGATGAAGTCCAACAGCGATAACTTCCGCCAGTCCTCGATTCAAGGGGTTATGAAGCGAGTAAAGGCAAAGGGAGCATCAGTTATCATCTATGAGCCGACATTAAAGGACGGTGAAACATTCTTCGGAAGCGTTGTAGTCAACGACCTTACAAAATTCAAGGAAATGTCTGATGCGATCATTGCAAACAGATATGATTCCTGTCTTGATGATGTAGCAGAAAAGGTCTACACCAGAGATATTTTCAGAAGAGACTAAAAGAAGTAAAACATGTGCGGAATTGTTGGGTTTACAGGAAAAAATGAAGCAGCACCGATTCTTTTGGACGGTCTGTCAAAATTGGAATACAGAGGATATGATTCAGCTGGTATCGCTGTCCGAAACGGCGATGCAGAGCCTGAAATCGTCAAGGCAAAGGGTAAACTGAAAGTTCTGAAGGAATTGACCAATGACGGAAAAGCGGTCAAAGGTAGTTGACGAAGCTTGGTTTTTACTTCTCTGATCGTTGGCATATTCTCAGCTCCTTTCGGGGTAAATCCCTTTGGAACT
>NZ_FR898017.1:27189-29332 GCF_000437175.1 Ruminococcus sp. CAG:330
TTTTAGTGCCGAATCAACGTTAGGGTGTGGTTGGCGGTTACGATAAAATAAAGAATGCAGAAGAAAAACTGCATAGTGCTGAACAGGCATTCTATACGCAATGCAGTGTTCTGACCGAGATGAAACAGATCACAGATGAGTACAACCGTTCGATCAGAGAAAATGACTCATCTCAGCCTATAACAAGGGAAATCGTTCTTGCGATGATCGACAGCATTATTATATATGACGAAAAAACAATGGAGATAAAATTTACCTTTGACGACATCGGCAGACGTGCTTTTGAATACATTGAGGAACATAAGATAGATATAACCTGATACTTATACAAAAATAATCCCCGGTGGGTCGCTTTCCTGAATCTGGAAGGTTACCTGCCGGGGATTTTTTTAGGCTTTTACTATTTTACATTTTTTCTTATAGCAGGCTATACCGTATTTGTATATGGTCTGAACTTCGTCATCTTCAAGAATCTCAGAATAATTCATCCTTTCGATTTGTGCCAAAGCCTCTGTGCAGCCTCTGTCCATATTGTCATCTTCGCCGTATTTAACTTCGATAATTATACCAATCTCATCATCAGGAATTTTTATAACAATATCGCTGTATCCATCACCTGATTCAACGTTTGACTTTACGATCCAGTCATCTCTGTAAGAGAGCAGACCGAGGAGAATTCTATGGTAAAAGTTTTCTTTCTTTGAAGCTTTTACATAGGTATCACGAATGCTGATCGTTTTTTTGAGAAAAACAGTGAACAACCTTTGAGCTTCTTCAGCATTACCATCTGCAAATGTCTGACAAAATGCATTTAATGTTGATGTATCTTTCCTGCTGATTTCCTTGAACCACTGGTATATCTGTTTTTGGAAGATTTTTCTTATTTCGAGATTTGGTATAGCTAATTCATATTTGTCATCTTCCAGCTGATTACGCTTAGTAAGATATCCGGTCATAAAAAGTGTGCTCCAGACATTCTCTATTGAGGAGTACAATTCAGAGTATGTCAGTTCCTGATGAATCTCTTTAACAACAGTATTCCCTGCAATAAGTGATTCGATTTCAGATTTTGTGGTCGTATTTGCCATTTCAATAAATTTACGGATGATATCGTTTCCGCTTGAATTTATCCAGAAAGCCTGCGGTGACTTATCCGATTCGACCTGAAGGCGTTTGCAGTAATTCAGAACGTCCCACGGACAATAAATTTCATTATTTCCGAATGAGTAGCCATCGTACCAGTCTTTAGTTGTTGAATAGTAGTCCGATACACCGTAATATTCCAACATTTCTTTTACTTCATCATCTGTAAACCCAAAGTATCTTGAAAACAGATCGTCGGTTATTGTAAACATAGAAAAATTATTTATTCCTGTGAAAATGCTCTCTTTTGATATTCTCAGACAACCTGTTAAAACTGCAAATTCTATATTTCCGTTAGTTTTTAAAGCTTCACCGAGAAAGACTCTTATAAAGCTTACCATGTCATCATAGTAGCCGTTCAGAAATGCTTTATCCAAAGGAACATCATACTCATCAACTAACAATATTACTTTCTGATTATGATGTTTGTTCAACAGACGTGTAAGAGTGCGGAGAGAATTTTCCAAGTCACCTGTGTTTAATGACATACTTCTTATTCTGTTGAATTGATCTATTTCTACTGAATCAAGAATATTACTATCTGCTAAATAGCTATGACGTTGGTATTCTTCTGCCATAAGCTGTTTGATCATGCTATATGCGTTTTCATAAGTAAAACCGGTTGCACCTTTTAAACTGATGAAAATCACAGGATATTTATTTTGATATTTTTTGCATATATCAGTATACTTGCTGATTGCAAGTCCGTTAAACAGTGTTGAATTCTGTCCAATTTCAAAAAATGTTTTCAGCATGTCTATGGTTAATGTTTTGCCGAATCGCCGAGGTCGAGTGAAGAGATTTACATCACTATGATTAATAAGCAAATCTGAAATCATTTCCGTCTTATCTACATAATACATCTCATTATTACGGAGTTTCTCAAAATTCTCGACGCCAATTGGCATCATTTTTCTTTCTAAACTCATAGTAGAACTCCTTTCGTAATTTTTATTGTATATATGTAACTATTCAGTCCCCAAAGCAAGCTGTCCATGGA
>NZ_FR898018.1:0-5442 GCF_000437175.1 Ruminococcus sp. CAG:330
GAACACCTCGCCAACTGCGCTCAGTTGGATCAGCCTTATTTGGGACAGTTTCTTTCAATCTTTCTGTTTTCGCACGATGATTTTTGTTTTTGGCGCATCGGATATAGACACCACATTTTTTCTTTCCCCATCCTATATTTCCATAGATTTTTTCACGGGAAATCTATTGCTATTTTCCCCAAAGCGTGCTATACTATTCTCAATTTCAAGAGTGCCCTTTTCGGCACCGGAACGGAGGTTCTTTTATGAAGCGTTATGAGGACACCTCGCTCTCGGCACAGGAGCGTGCAGAGGCGCTGGTCGATGAGATGACCGTCGAGGAGATGGCGGGACAGCTGAAATACGATGCGGACGCCATTCCACGGCTTGGCATTCCGGCATACAACTGGTGGAACGAGGGGCTGCACGGGCTGGCACGTGCCGGCACGGCGACCATGTTCCCCCAGGCGATCGGACTGGCTGCCATGTTCGACACCGCATCCACACAGCAGGCGGCAGACATCACATCCACCGAGGCACGTGCCAAATATGCGGAGGAATCCAGGCACGGCGACCGGGACATTTACAAGGGGCTGACCCTCTGGTCGCCCAACATCAACATCTTCCGTGACCCCCGCTGGGGCAGAGGGCACGAGACCTTCGGCGAAGACCCGTTCCTCACTGCGGAGCTGGGCAAGGCATACGTCCACGGGCTGCAGGGGGGCGACGAACACGTGCTGAAAACAGCCGCCTGCGCCAAGCATTTCGCCGTGCACAGCGGGCCGGAGTCCCTGCGCCATTCCTTTGATGCGACAGCGTCCCCCAAGGATCTGGAGGAAACCTATCTGCCGGCATTCGAGGCGCTGGTGAAGGACGCCCATGTGGAGAGCGTCATGGGTGCTTATAACCGTGTCAACGGCGAGGCATCCTGCGCCAGCAGCTTCCTCATGGGCAAGCTGAAGGAATGGGGCTTCGACGGCTATTTCGTATCCGACTGCTGGGCAATCCGGGATTTCCACGAGAACCATCATCTCACCGAAACGCCGGAGGAGTCCGCCGCACTCGCCATTCGCTCCGGCTGCGACCTGAACTGCGGCTGTACCTATCAGCGTCTGCTGCGGGCGCTGAATCAGGGACTGATCTCGCCGGAGGAGATTCGCACCGCCTGCGTCCACGTCATGCGGACACGCATCCGGCTGGGCATGTTCGACCAGCACACCCCCTACGACAGCATCCCCTATGAAGTGGTTTCGTGCCGGACGCACAAGGACGTTTCCCTGCACTGTGCGGAGCAGTCCATGGTGCTGCTGAAAAACAGCGGCGTGCTGCCCCTGAAGCGGGATGCCCTGCGCACCATCGCCGTCATCGGGCCCAACAGCGACAGCCGTGCGGCGCTGGAGGGAAACTACTGCGGCACTGCCGACCGGTACGTGACATTTCTGGAGGGCATCGAGGATGCATTCCCCGGCAGAGTGCTCTACAGCGAGGGCTGCCACCTCTATCAGGACCGGGTGTCCAATCTGGCGCTGGCGGGGGATCGCTACGCCGAGGCAGTGACTGCCGCAGAGCATGCGGATGCTGTCGTGCTGTGTCTGGGACTGGACGCCACACTGGAGGGTGAAGAGGGGGACACCGGCAACGAGTTCTCCTCCGGCGACAAGAAAGACCTGCGCCTGCCGGAATCCCAGCGCATCCTGCTGGACAAGATCCGGCAGACCGGCAAACCGCTGATCGTGGTGGTCGCTGCCGGAAGCGCCATCACGCTGGACACCGAGCCGGATGCGCTCATCCATGCATGGTACCCCGGTTCGGAGGGCGGCAAAGCGCTGGCAGAAATTTTGTTCGGGGAGATCTCGCCCTCCGGCAAGCTGCCCGTGACATTCTACGAGAGCGCCGATGCGCTGCCGGATTTCACCGACTACCGCATGCAGGGGAGAACCTACCGCTATACCCGTGACAATGTGCGCTATCCCTTTGGCTACGGGCTGACCTACGGCAAGATCGTCTGCACCGGTGTGACCTACGCTGACGGCGTGGCAGAAGTCACCGTGGAGAATGCGGGCGCATGGGACACCGGCGACGTGGTACAGCTCTACCTCAAGGACACCTGCCCGCAGGCAACGCCGTTCCCCAGTCTGTGCGGATTCCAGCGCATCTTCCTCAAGGCAGGGGAGCGCAAGGTCTATCGCATTGCCGTGCCGGAGCGTGCGTTCACGGCGGTGGATGCGGACGGCACACGCAAGCAGTTCGGCAGCGCATTCACCCTGTACGCCGGCACCTGCCAGCCCGACGAAAAGAGTCAGACCCTCTCCGGAACTTCCTGCGTTTCCTGTGAGATCGTCAGATAACCCCGGCATAGTTTCATTCTGAGAAAGCCTCACCCGGATGTTTCACGTGAAACATCTGAGTGGGGCTTTTTGTTTCACGTGAAACATTTTGAAATTGGTATATATTCGTAGGGACACGGCGTGCCGTGTCCGCTTTCTTTTGAAACAAGAAAGAACCCGTTGAAAACGTTCCACCGGAACGTTTTCAAGATCACACACAGCAACCGGCACACAGGGCGGAGCGGTCTTGTTCGCTCCGCCCTCGAAAAGCTGTCGCTTTTCTCACCCACCTTCCCCGTGCGCCAAAAGCATGGCGCAGGGAATTTCGCTGTCTGCGGACAGCGACTTAGAGGGACGTGCCCTCTAAGAACACCTCGCCAACTGCGCTCAGTTGGATCAGCCTTATGGGGCAACGATTCCGTTTCTTTTCGTTTCTGCACGATACTTTTTGTAGAATGTTTCACGTGAAACATGTTCCCGACGCAACGCCGATTTTTGAACCACGCTCATTTCCTGCCGTATCCCATGATGTATGATAGGGATGTACCCGAAAGGAGGTGACATGATGTTTCAGAAAAAAATGGCGGATGCCTTTGACAGTGCACGCACCTTTTTCACCACTGCCTGCGGGCGGATGCACGGGAGCGGTCAGCCGGAGGGCATCTCTGCTCTGGAAAACAGGCTCATGCAGTTTTGCAGCCGCAGACAGCCCCTGCGCATCTACGCCGACACATGCAGCCTGCTGTGTGCAGACGGCGAGGCGTTTCTGACGGCAGCGGAACGGGTGCTGCCGCAGTATCAGGCGCAGCTGCTGATTTTCCAGTCCGTTCTGGCAGAGCTGGAAAGCGTGGGGCAGAAAACGCCGGCGCAGCGGCAGAACTGCCAGCGGGTTCTGGCAAGGCTTCAGTCGCTGGAGCGTGCCGGCGTGGTGCGGGTGTGCATCGGGCGCAGCGCAGGCTTCTCCGATCCCAACTTCATCAGCGATTTTGTGCAGGACATGCTGACTTCCAACGTGCTGCTGATCTCGCAGGACAACGGACTGGGCACGACTGCCGCACGGCTCCGTGACTTTCTCCGCCCCTGCATCCAGACCGAGTATCAGATCTTCTCCTGCCGCCTGAACCGTGGCGCACTGGAGGAGGTACAGGACGGCGCAGCTGCACAGGCACCACAGAAGTCCCCGCAGCCCCGGCGTGCGCCCATTCCGGCAGCAGCACCGCCGGACTTGAAATGGCCCCGGCGGGAGAGCGGATTCTCCTGCACCCCCTATCCCAAGTGCAATGATGTACATTTCTACCCAAACTAAGCGCTTGTTTCGCATCTTTTTTCGCACGTCTTTTCGGCAGATTTTGCCGGTGACTGCGTCAAAAACCCTTGCCATACGGAAGTATGCCTGCGGATTTTTTCCTTGGCACCGACAAAATCATGCTCGAAAATCCGCACACAAAAAGACACCAAACAAGCTCTAAGCGGGAACATTTTTGAACTGCACCGTTTTCCGCTCTGACCGATCTGGTATCATAAGATTGTTCCAAAATGATGGGAACACACAAAAATCCAAACCGCCCGATTCCTATTAGGAATTTCGGGAAATCAACAAAGGAGTATCAAAATGGCTACTTTTTATCACAACGGAACCAACTACGCACCGGCACCCCAGCGGCAGACTGTCAACATCGGCAGCGTCCTCTCCATGAAGGGACTGGCGTTTGACATCAGCGCTCAGGGGTACAAGCTCTCGAAAAACGGCAAGCGTCCCGACAAGAACACCCCGCTGGCAAACACCCTGTCCTACAACTACGGCGCACGGGAATATGTCTTCCAGCTGCTGCGAAAGATCGCCAGCACCACCAACCACGCCGGCATCATCGACTTTGACGACGTCCGCAGAAATGCCGGCATGACCCCCAGCAGCCTGACCACCATGCTGAACGAAATGCGGAATCAGGGGCTGCTCTGCTCCGCCAACGCCTATGTGGTGGGCATGTACGTCACCCTGAACCCCGGCGCTGACACCTTCCTCCAGAAAACCATGCACGTTCTGCACGTGGTCAGCTACCTGAACAGCCGCTACGGCAACAGCATCGACGAGATCTACTACGACTGCCATCTGGTGGACAGAAACACCGGCAAGAAGTACGTCCTCGATGTCATCTACCGCATCGGCGGACACGTCTACTTCATCAACACGGCGATGAACCAGAATCTGGTAAATATGCCTAACATGATGGAGCGTCTCACCACCAACGCCGACCGCATCCGCTCCAACTATTCTGTGGTAGTTTCGCCCAGCGTCAACGGCGGTATGGTGCGTATGCTGCTGAACCGGCTGACCGGCGACAAGGCCAGCGCAGTGACCGTCGTGCCCTACGATAAGCTGGGCATGCTCTGCAAGTAAGAGCCGTTTGCGGGAGTCCGCCCAAACTTTTTCGGCGGATTCCCCAAGAAATAGAAAAAACAAAACCGCACAAAGCCCGCCGCCCCGCTTTGTGTGGTTTTGCTGAAATTTTGTTTTTTTATGAGAAAACTTGCATCCCATGGAAAAACATGCTATACTATTGATACGACATTCACCCTATGCGTCTGTCCTGTGTCCGAACACACGTCCGTATGCGGGCAGGTGCGCCGTAACGAAAGGAAGTTTTTTTATGATACAGGCACAAGACATCAAAGCGATTTTCGCACGGATTCCGGCAGGAACAACGCTGACCGTCCAGCAGATTCAGGATCTTGTCAAGAACTCCTATCCGCTGTCTCCGGCAGACTGGGAACCGTATACGGAAACCAGAAACACCAGCTATACAAAGTGGCAGCATCAGGTGCAGAGCGTTCTGGCAGAGCTGAAACGGAACGGCATCGCCGCACATAACGGGGCAACGCACAGCTATACGTTCTAACCGCCGGTAATCCCATAAAATCATCCATTGCCCCGCCGAATCGGAAGCCTCCTGCCGATTCGGCGGGGCTTTTTGTGTGTGAAAATGGCGGAGGGTGACTGCGACGGACACGGCACGCCGTGTCCCTACAGAGCGTGCTGTAAAATCACAGAAACGGACAACAAAAGGCATCGTGCAGAAACAGAACGATTTCAGAACCGTTGTCCCGAAAAGGCTGCTCCAGCTGAGCGCAGCTGGCG